>NZ_NXLP01000019.1:0-23717 GCF_003364125.1 Helicobacter sp. MIT 14-3879 | reverse complement strand
ATGCTGATATGCCATAAACAAAAAATTATCACTAAGAATCTTGTTCTCATATATTAGGCAGTTTAATAGTCTTTGTTGAGTGCCACATTGACTCTTTGCATTTCTATATTCTATAAGGTTCTTTAACAAATCAGACGCAAAACTCTCTATAAATATAAACCTATCCTTGTTTTATTAACCTTGCAAAAGAATGCTATGTTTTTAAATGGAGAGAAAGAAAGCCATACAAATATAAAGGAATTCACAGTATTTGAAAGTAGTAACCCTCTCATCTAAATAAATTTGCAGTTTCCATTGCTTGTGTAGCAGCATAGTTTATTATAAAAGACAAAAACTAAACATTTGAAAATAGTTTAATACAGATTATGTACCTCAAGGTAGCTAATCTCAAACAAAGCTTACCCATAGAAATAATAAATATGAGATACTAAGGCTATTGAATATTTAAAACTTAAACGAACCGTAACTCATAAGTTTGTCATATCGTGCATTCAAAAAATTGGGATTGGAACGAATCTGTTCTAAAGATTCAAGGAAATAATTTTTAATGCTTGCTGCTGCTTGATTCCTGTTACGGTGCGCACCACTGCGAGGCTCTTTAATGATGTCATCAATAAGATTTGCTTTTTTTAATTCTTGAGGTGTGATTTTCATGGCTCTCGTTGCTGCCTCAATCTTTGTGGGATCATTCCATAAAATAGCAGCACAACCTTCTGGTGAAATTACGCTAAAGATAGAATATTCCATCATAGCTAACCTATCAGCTACACCAATAGCAAGAGCACCGCCACTGCCACCCTCGCCAATAACTATAGAGACTGTGGGAACTTTTAAAATAGCAAACTCTTGTAGATTTTTAGCTATTGCTTCACTCTGCCCTCTCTCTTCTGCCCCTAATCCCGGATAGGCGCCTGCCGTGTCAATAAGCATAAGGATAGGGATACCAAATTTCTCTGCCATTTTAGCAACACGTAATGCCTTGCGATAACCTTCTGGATTTGGCATACCAAAATTACGTATAATTTTGTTTTTTGTACCTCTACCTTTTTCTTCCCCAATAACCATCACTCTTTCATTCTCTATCTTGCCCAAAAAACAAACAATTGCCTTATCATCACGAAAGTGTCTATCACCAAATATTTCATAGGAATCATTCATGATAAGTTCGATATAATCAAGTGCATAAGGTCTATCTGGATGTCTTGCTAAAAGCAGTTTTTGATAATCATTAAGATGAGAATAAACTTTGTTAATTTCATTATCTAGCTCTTTTTGTAAGACTTTTGCAGCAACACCATCATTACGCATACTTGCAGACTCTATATCTTCTTCTAAGGATTTTAATCGTTGTTCAAAATCTAAATAAGTTGCCATGATTAAACTTTTTTAAAGATTACTACGGCATTTGTGCCACCAAAGCCAAATGAATTACTCATAACGCTATTGATAGCGGCTTTTCTAGGGAGATTAGGAATATAATCAAGATCGCAAAGCTCGTCTTTTTCTTCTTGATTAATTGTTGGCGGCATAATGCCTTTGTGCATAGCAAGAATCGAAATAACGGCTTCTATTGCACCAGCGGCACCAAGACAATGCCCTAACTGCCCCTTAGTAGAACTTACAGGAGGAACATTGTTGTCAAAAACTCTCTTCAAGGCTTGTGTCTCAAACATATCGTTATAATAGGTACTTGTTCCATGCGCATTGATATAATCAGGTCTTATACCCGCCATTTTTATAGCATCTCGCATAGCACGATATGCGCCTTCACCTTCTGATGCTGGTGTAGTAATATGGTTAGCATCACCGCTTTCGCCAAATCCGCAAATTTCTGCATATATGAAAGCACCCCTTGCTTTTGCCTGTTCATATTCCTCTAATACTAAAGCCCCCGCTCCTTCCCCCATGACAAAGCCATCACGTTTTTTATCAAAAGGTCTTGAAGCCTTCTGGGGATCATCACAAGAACTCAAGGCTTTCATTGCTGCAAAGCCACCAATCCCTATCGCGCAAATTGTAGATTCCCCCGCAACAGCAAGCATCTTATCCATGCTGCCTAACATAATAGTTTTTGCGGCTTCTATAATGGCATGTGTGCCTGCTGCACAAGCAGTAACACTAGAAAGATTTGCACCTTTTATTTTGTGTTGAATAGAAATAAACCCGCTTAACATATTCACAAGAGCAGAGGGGATAAAAAACGGATTGATACGTCTAGGTCCCTTTGTGTAGCAAGCAATAGAGTTATTTTGAATGGTCTCAAGCCCACCAATTCCAGCACCAGAACTTACTCCAAATCTCTCAGTTATATCATTTAAAATCATAAGATTGGAATCTAAGAAAGACTGCTGAACATTTTTGTTGCTATCTAGTAATGCTTCTTTAGTTGCCAATAAAGCTAGTTGTATAAATCTATGTGCCTTTTTTGCTTCTCGGGCATCAAGGACAGATTCGGGGTTAAATCCTCTAATTTCACCTGCAATTCTTACAGGAAAATCCTTTGTATCAAAAGATTCTATATGTTTAATTCCGCACGCACCCTCTATTATACGTTCAAAAGAGCTTTCTTTATCTAGCCCAAGTGCATTTACCATGCCTATTCCTGTTACTACAACTCGTCGCAACATTATTCCTTATAATAGCAAAAGCTTCGAACTAAATTATTCAGATTCGGTCTTGTAATTAGCGATGTAATCAACGACATCTTGAACTGTTTTAATCTTCTCCGCAGCTTCATCAGGAATCTTTATATCAAATTTTTCTTCTAGTGCCATGATAAACTCCACTACATCAAGACTGTCTGCATTCAAATCTTTTACAAAATCTGATTCGGGTTTCACTTCTTCTAACTCAACCTTTAGCTCCTCTGCTACTAATGTCTTGACTTTATTAAAAATTTCTGAACTCATAATGAACTCCTAAGAAAAAATATAGATTTCTTAATTGTAGCCAAAAAAACTACAAATAGCCAATAAGAAAATTGAGATTGTAACAAAAATAAGGTTAATGTATAAAAAAGAAATTTAGAATTTTAGTATAAACCCAAAGCTTGCAAGTTTGCACATAATATTTAGTTTAAAGGTCCTGTTAAAATTAGAATAAACAGTGAAATTCAAGGTGATATTACTTAAAGATTTGAGCTATAATGCAGTATGCTAGAATGATTAAATATTTTAACTTTAAGGGGAATCAATTCAATGATAGACTTAGATAATATCCATAGTTTCAAGCAACATGGATTATACCATCCACGCAATGAACACGATTCATGCGGAATTGGAGCAATTGCTAATATTAAGGGAATCAAATCTCATCAACTTATTAAAGATGCTTTAACTATTTTAGAGAATCTTGAACACAGAGGTGGAGCACAAAAAAACAGTGGTGATGGTGCGGGGGTTCTCATTCAGATTCCGCATAAATTCTTTAAAACACAGAATCTTCATTTCATTTTACCAGATGAGGGAGATTATGCCTTAGCACAAATTTTTCTTTCTCGCAATGAAGATTCGAAAAAAGAAGGAAAAGAAATCTTTATGGCAGGACTAGCGGAATGCGGATTGGAATTCTTGGGTTTTCGAGAAGTACCGATAAATCCCTCTATTATTGGAGAGGTCGCAAGAAATGCCATGCCCTATATTCTCCAAGCTTTTGTAAAAAAACCAAAAGATATTGCAAAAGGCATTGAATTTGAACGGAAACTTTATATTGCACGTCGCATTATTGAAAAAAGAACCATCAATGTCCCAAAGTTTTATATTTCTAGCTTTTCTTCACGCACAGTAGTATATAAGGGTATGCTTGTTTCTACGCAAGTAAGCGATTTCTATCTTGATTTTCAGAATCTCAATGTGGAATCTGCTATTTGTCTTGTGCATTCACGTTTCTCTACTAATACATTCCCTAGCTGGGAGCGCGCACACCCCAATCGCTATATGGTGCATAACGGTGAAATTAATACCATTAATGGCAATGTCAATTCTATGAAAGCACGAGAGGGAACTTGCGATTCACAATATATTGATGATTTGAACAAGGTTTTTCCTATTATTGCAAAACCTAGTAGTGATTCCGCAATGTTTGATAATACTCTAGAATTTCTTATCATGAATGGCAGGAGTTTGGAAGAATCAGTCATGTTGCTTATTCCGGAGCCTTGGAGTAAAAACGATTCTATGGATAAAACAAAACGTAGTTTTTATGAATTTAACTCGACTTTTATGGAGCCATGGGACGGACCAGCTTCTATTATCTTTAGTGATGGCGTGATTATGGGGGCAAGCCTTGATAGGAACGGATTCCGTCCCTCAAGATATTATATTACCAAAGATGATTTTTTGATTCTAGCTAGTGAAACAGGTGCGCTAAAAATTGATGAGTCGAGAATCAAGGAAAAAAAGAGACTAGAACCTAGCAAACTATTATTGGTTGATACACAAAAAGGCAGAGTGATTTCAGATGAAGAAATTAAAATGCAATATGCTCATGCAAAGCCTTATGCAAAATGGTTGGAAAATCTTATTGACTTAGATAAGATTACATTAGAAGAGCTTGATGTCAATTCCAATTTTTCTTCTTGTGCTAATCTCTCACTAGATTCTCAAAAATCTTTATCTCTTAGAGAATCTAGCCCTAAAACAACGCGTAAGAATCAAACAATTAACTCAAAAAGTGCAACAAGAAGTAAAAATACAACCAAAGCATTGCATGGGAACTCCAATAACATTCTCTCTAGTTATAAGACTGCAAATAACCTAGAATCTATTGCAATATTACAAAGAGCATTTGGTTATAACTATGATGAGCTGACTCTAAGTATTGAGGAAATGGCTAGAAATGGCAAAGAGGTTTTAGCTAGCATGGGAGTTGATACGCCCTTAGCTCTTCTAAGTCCTAACCCACAGCCTCTTTTTAACTATTTTAAACAGCTTTTTGCACAAGTTACCAATCCTCCATTAGATTCCATGCGTGAAAAAATTGTAACAAGTTGCAGAAATTATGCAGGAGCAGAGGGTAACTTGCTTAATCCTAACGCCAATAATGCAAAGAGAATCCGTATTAATCGACCCATTCTTAGTAATGAAGAGTTTTATAAAATCTCACACTTAGAATCTAAAGGCTTTAAAAGTCAAACTATCTCACTGCTTTTTGATAAATCCGAACTGAATAAAGCCATTTACAGGGAAGTTAATGTGCTAGAAGAAATTTTACAAAGAATCTTCTTAGAAGCAAATGATGCGATTGCTCATGGTGTACAGATTCTCATTTTAAGCGATAGGGGTTTAGATGATAATCATCTTTACGTACCCAGTCTCCTTGCGACTTCTGCTTTGCATCATCACTTGGTGCGCACTTCACAACGAACAAAGGCAAGCATTATTGTAGAAAGTGCTGAACCAAGAGAGATTCATCATTTAGCTTGTTTGCTTGGATATGGAGCAACTGCGATTTGTCCTTATCTAGTTTATGATTCTATATTTTTACTAATACAACAACAAAGGCTACAAGAAGAATATCATAAAGCAGTAGAAAACTTTATTCAAGCCAGCACAAGTGGCATTATTAAGATTGCTTCCAAAATGGGTGTATCTACATTGCAAAGTTATAATGGGGCACAAATCTTTGAGGCTTTGGGTGTGAGCAAAAAGCTGATAGATTCTCATTTTAGCGGAACACAAACGCATATTGAAGGAATTGACTGTCATGACATATTGCAAGATGTGATTACATTGCACACTAAGGCTTTTGAATATGCTCAATCCTTGCGTGCCATGTATCAAACAAAACAATCAGACAAAGATTCTGCTCATTATTATAATTTCGTAGATATAGAGCTTATGAGTGTTGGTTTGCATGGGTATCGCAGCGGAAGTTACCTCTATGGGAATGCAGACAAGGAAAAAGAAGATCATCTTTACGACCCCATGATGATTTATAAATTACAACATTCATGTCAGAATGCAAATTATGAGGAATTTAAGGAATACGCACAAATTGTAGATTCTAAATTTACGCATATTCGGCACTGTATGGATATGGATTTTTCACAAGCTATTTCTATTAATGAAGTAGAGGGTATAGAATCTCTGGTTAAGCGATTTAAAACAGGTGCTATGAGTTATGGTTCTATTTCTAATGAAGCGCATGAATGTCTTGCCATTGCCATGAATAGAATCAATGCGCAAAGCAATACAGGTGAGGGTGGTGAGCAAGAAGAGAGATTTAAGCCGTTTGACAATGGAGATTCTACTAATTCTGCGATTAAACAAGTAGCAAGCGGGAGATTTGGCGTGAGCATTAATTATTTGGTCAATGCCAATGAGATTCAAATTAAAATTGCACAAGGAGCAAAGCCGGGTGAGGGTGGGCAGCTCCCAGGTAAAAAGGTCTATCCATGGATTGCCAGCGCAAGAAATTCTACCCCCGGAGTTACGCTTATTTCACCTCCCCCTCATCATGATATTTATTCGATAGAGGATTTAGCGCAACTCATTTTTGATTTAAAGAATGCCAATCGTAATGCAAGAATCTCCGTTAAACTCGTAAGCGAAAGTGGTATTGGCACAGTTGCTGCAGGTGTAGCAAAAGCAGGTGCAGATACCATTTTAATCTCTGGTTATGATGGAGGCACAGGAGCTAGCCCTAGAACTTCTCTTGCTAATGCAGGAACTCCTTGGGAACTTGGTTTGGCTGAAGTGCATCAAACTTTAATTCTCAATGGTCTTCGTGAAAAAGTCAGATTAGAAGTTGATGGTAAGCTTTTGACAGGAAGAGATTTAGCTGTTGCAATACTGCTTGGGGCTGAAGATTTTGGTTTTGCTACTGCGCCTTTAGTGGTGCTTGGTTGCACCATGATGAGGGTTTGCAATCTTAATACCTGTCCTTTTGGCATTGCCACACAAAACAAAGAGTTAAGAAAGAGATTCCATGGAAAACCCGAGTATGTTGTCAATTTTATGCACTTCATTGCACAACATTTGCGTGAATATATGGCAATGCTTGGTTTTAAGAATCTTGATTCCATGGTAGGCAGAAGTGATAAGCTTTTAAGAAGTGCTAAACTGCCCTTATCTCTCGATAACATTCCACTTCCTAGCTCACCTACCTTACCACAAAGGGTTTATGCAAAGGCACGTAAAATAAATCTGGACAGAATCTTGCATAATCCACTCACACTGAATAAAACTCACACGCACTTTATGTCTTATGAGAATCTTAATCTGAATACAAATAAAGATTTAAGCGTAGTGCTACCACAAGTAAAGCCTGCTATCACACAAGGCAAAAAAGTGCATTTAGAATTAGAGATAAGCAATATTACAGGCAGGACCTTTGGAACAATTCTAAGTTCAGAGATTACACGCATACATGGTAAAAAGGGTTTATGTAAAGATAGCATTACAATTATCACACATGGCAATGGAGGAAATAGCTTTGGTGCATTTCTCACACATGGAATTACATTAAAGGTGATTGGTGATGTCAATGATTATTTAGGCAAAGGATTAAGTGGCGGTAAAATTATTGTGCACAAATCTCCTCTAGCAAGCTTTGAAGCAAAGGACAATATCATTGCTGGGAATGTCTGCTTATATGGTGCCATTGAAGGAGAGGTGTATTTAGACGGTATTGTAGGTGAGAGATTTTGTGTAAGAAATTCTGGTGTAACTGCAGTATGTTTAGGGACTGGACAACATGGTTGTGAATATATGACAGGAGGCTTAGTTGTGGTGCTAGGTGATATTGGCAGAAACTTTGCTGCAGGTATGAG
This sequence comes from Helicobacter sp. MIT 14-3879, assembly GCF_003364125.1. Taxonomy (NCBI): domain Bacteria; kingdom Pseudomonadati; phylum Campylobacterota; class Epsilonproteobacteria; order Campylobacterales; family Helicobacteraceae; genus Helicobacter; species Helicobacter sp. MIT 14-3879. Next base: position 15,946 of record NZ_NXLP01000019.1, on the reverse strand, counting down.
TGGCGGTATAGCTTATATTTATGGCAAACATAATACAGGGCATATTAATACTGAGTTGGTTGATATTCGTGAGCTAGATTCTCAAGATGCCAAAGAAGTAGAGTTGTTGATTAACAATCATCTGAAATACACAGATTCTGATAGGGCTAAAAAGATTCTCAAAAATTTTGATAAACATGAATTCTTCAAGGTTATCCCTAGAGATTATGAAGCAATGTTACAAAGTATAGACAGGCATAAACACGAAGAAAATCCTATACTCACTGCATTCTATGAAATCACAGGAAGTAAAGATGTATTAGTATCATCAAATTAAGATGAAATCAACTTGTATTGGAATCATTATAAATCCCTTGTAATGCTAATGCCCAACTAAAGAAATTCTGCTCACCCATTCACAACACTGATACATGGACAAAACATCACTATGAATAAAAATGTCCTAGCAAGAATTCTCTTTATTCTCTTTATTCTCTTTATTCTCTTTATTCTGTTTATTCTGTTTATTCTGTTTATTCTGTTTATTCTGTTTAATCTTTTTATTCTTTTTATTCTTTTCTCTTATTCTCTTAATCATATCATTACAAAGATTAGTGATTCTTAGAATCTTGTTGCATTGCTTTCTCTTTATCTTTTAGACTTTCGTATTTCTCTCCAGTAAGATATTCAAGTGCTCTTCTTACAACTACCACCACAGTATCAATCCCACCTGCAAGACTAAAAAGCCAATACCTATGATGATATAACCACTCAAGCTCCTTAGCTCTTTTATCCTCATCATTTTTTATTGGACGCACTAAGAGTTGTGCTATATCAAGCTCTTGATGAAAAATATAGGACTGCAGGGCATCTGTAAAATAGTCATGGAATACCCTTGAATTAAAAACCTCTTTGATTTCATCAATAGAATCTATAAGCTTTTCCATTGTTGCATAATTAAATTCATTAAGACGATTTTGTTTATTGAGTTCCTCAATTTCCTTTAAAAATGCTATAAGCTCTAAAAATACTTTTTCAATCTTTTCTTGTTGTAATTCACCATAATCAATCCAATTTTGACAAATTTCTATTGCTTTTTCCCTATTCTTTTTTGAAGTGGCTTTACTTGGGGGTTTGAGTATTATGGGTTTTTTCTTGACTCTTGGGATAAGCTTGCATGCTTCGTTAAAGGGCATTTCAATTGTTCCTTTAATCCTTGCTCCTCCCTCTGTGGCATTAATCACTTCGATGGGATAGGGTGTATTCGCAATATCTTTTTCATAAAAGTTTAAGAAAAGCTTCCAAACCTCTGTGCTTTCAACAACACCGCCACCACCATATTTTTCTACAAATATCTTATCTTTTTTAGGTTTAATTTCATTTTCACCATATACTGCTCCTTTAGAGTGGCTTGTGCCATCTTCTCCAAAAACTAAATCCTGCCCAATAATAATGCAACGTTTAAATTGTGAATGCACCACAAGCTCATATGCCATGTTTGCCGCACTCATACCAATACCCAAATACCCATACTCATAAAAATTAAAAAGCGTTGTGTAGCCAAAAGGACGAAAACTAAATTGCTTGACTCCTTTCTTTATAGCATGAATAGTGTCTTCATGCACAATAGAGGTTAATGAAAAAATAACACCTTCTTGTGCATCTATGGGTGTATCTGTATAGAATCTTGCACTCTCTTTTACTCTTTCAAGCGAGAAAACAATGTCTGGTTTTATCCCATGTTGATAAAGTATAGGAAAACTTGCATCAATACAAAAGAGTGTCGCATAAGGTGCAATTTCTTTTAATTGCTTAAGTTGTTTATAGAGACTAGGACCAGTAGAAATAATGATGGCTGTATCTCTGCCTTTAAGCTTGGAATGAATCTCAATAAGAGATGGAGCATAAAGAGAGTATTTCATATTTTCAATATGTTGCTTAATGCCAATAATAGCATCTCGTGTGTCATTGCCAACACTGATAACATTATGTTCAATAGCCATCACAAAATCTTTGTTTATCCTTAGAATCTCATCATGATATTTCTCATAGTAATGATTGGGGATAAGTAAGTCATACACTTTAGAATATACCTTAGAAAACTTATCCATATCAAAGAGAGAATTAATCATATTAAAATTACACTGTGGTGCATGCAAGATAATCAAGCGATTGCTAAGAATTTCTTCGCTAAAATCAATGAGATTAAGGACAATATAGATAATTTCTAGCTCAGGTTCAACAACCACCATACGTTTTAAAATCTCATTTCCTAACATCATGCGATAGAGAATGCCATTTCCTAATCCATAAGCATAAAGATAGGGATAGTAACGATATGCTTCATAACGTTTTAACACAGCGAGATTCTCTTGCAATGGGTCGCCTTGATATAAGGGAATATTACGAGCAATTTCAACAATATTAAAATTTGCACTATCGCTGCCCATAAATACCTCATATTGTGTATTTGTTCCTATTTTTAGAAGATTGTAAAATAAGAGTGGATCACGATAGCTTAGGGATTCAAGATTACGTTCATAGATAGAGTTTTCATGAATTTGTGCTTGAGTATTGTAGATTGTGGTTTCTTGAGGAGAACTTGTTGTGTCATGTAGAGAATCTTGTGTGTTATCAGAGGGAGGATTATTGTTTGTAGAGTGAAATGTTTTTGCCATTGGAACCTCATCTTTCATGAAAGGGCTATTATAATATATTTTGGTATTTTAATCATTTGCTAGAATCTGAAATGGAATCAAAATTTTGTTAGGCGATGCCAAAGCACTCACATAAAACAACATTTTACCAAAAATGCTATTAAGAAAGCTTATGCTGATTAGAAAACGGACTGCTCCATTAGCTTCATTCAACTTCTCGCTCATTTGAATGCCATCAGACATAGAAAATGTTTAAACTACTTCTTTATTGTATTTTTTGTCGAGAGGTGCGAATAACTTGCCAAATAAATAATGCAATCCCACAATCAATGCACACATCTGCAAAATTAAAAATAGGAAAATCAAATCCATAGTGCCAGTAAATATAATCTACAACACCCCCATGTAAGAATCTGTCCAAGACGTTAGAAATCCCTCCGCTTAACATGAAAGCAAAGGATAAATAATGCTGTAAAAATAACTGTCTTTGAAGATATAAAATCACGGATATAACCAATAAAAAACCAACCTGTATGAACTTCAACCATTCGCCTAAAGAAGTCAGAAAGGAAAAAGCTACACCCGTATTATAAACTAAAGCTAGTGAAATGACTCTGCCCTGTGCTATGGGAATAAAATCATGAATGCTATTTGGACTAGCAAGATGAATAAGAAAATATTTTATTGCTTGGTCAAGTGATAATAACAATATGCCAACACAAATAAAGATAACCAATTCTTTCATTATAAATACATGCTGTTTTGAATGTATGGGCGACGTGCGTGTTTGTTGCCTACTTGATGAGGATTGTTGTTTCATTAATTCTCCCGCTGTGATGATTGAGTAAATGATTCCATCGTATTGTAGCAAAACAAGATGATATTATTTTTGATGAGCATTTGCTTGCATTTCAAGAATCTTGAGAGTTAAAATCCCGCCACTAAAGCGGACAATGAGATATGAACGCACATTAGCAAGTGTTTTAGTGCGAGATTCTAAGTTAATGGCAGTATTCATATCATCAATATAAGCTCCATGCTGCATAAGACACTCAAGAACATTATGCTTATATTTCTGTAAAAAATTATAGAGTACTTGCTGCGTTTGTTTTTTGATGCTTGCTTGCATTTCAGATTCTGTATAATAAGGATAGATAGTAAGCGAATAATAAGTTTCTTTTGTAGGAATCTCACAGGTTTTTACAACTTCCTTTTTGTGCAGTTTAGAAACAAGTGGTACGGAAATCTTATAGGATTCGCCATAGGGCGTATCATTGACAAGCTTAAGAATATAAAAAATAACGAATTCATACCATATACTCTCTCCCATTTGCTCAACCTCTATCAACCTTGAAGGATCAATTTTTAGAGTGGAATCTTTTTGTATTTCTTTTTGTATCTCTCTTTGTTTATAGTAAATAAGGTCGCTTGGAGCGGGGTTGCTCCTTTGTTCCTTGCGCATTAAGTCCATTTGCTGAATTTGCATTTGTTTTTGTTCTTTATCCGATAAAGGAGTCTGTGTGTCAAGAGAATCTACGAGCGAATCTTGCAGAGAAGAGTCTGTTGGCTGCGTGTTATAAAGTGAATCCTGTGCATTGACACTCAAAAGACAGAATAATAGCAACACATTTAAGGTAAAGGCTAAAGATGGCATGATATTCCTAATCATTCAGTCAGTCAAAATTATAAAGCAAATTTTATAGCTAGATTCTAAAAATCATATCACAGGAATTTCTGTTTTCGCTATTTATAATCCACAAACTTTACGGTATTAATGCCTAGTTCGTTTTTTATTGTGCTAAGAATCCTTTGGTTCTCTTTGACAAAGTCCTGCAACTTCTCTTGATTAAGTGTAATATTTTGCGTATGATGAGATGGTTGCACAGAAGTGGATTCTAAAAGTCTTGCTTGGTCATCATTCTCATGATGAGATTCTTTGTGATGCGATGGTGATGAATCGGCTTTTAAGAAAGAATCTTGGGAGGGAGGGGAGGAATCTTTGGAATGCTGCAAATGTGTGGTAGTATTCTGCGAGGTAGAATCCTTTGTTGCAGAATCTTGCGATGTAAAATCTTGTTTTTTTTGAATCATAGAGGGGTGCAAATAGGGTGCTTTTTTTTCTACTTTAATTTTTATATGTGAGCCAAAAATATGTCGAGCAATATCTAAGATTCCCTTATAAGATTGTCGCAATATGTTATTTTGTTCTTCATTAGTATAGCTAGTAAGATAAATATATGTGGAATCTATTCTCTCAAGAACAATAAATTTCTCAAAGATTTCACCTGTATTAAAATCTCGTTCGCTAATAGCATTTAGCATCTGAATGTATTGTTGCTGAAGTGAGGAAGAGAGAGAATGTCGCGTGTTAGATTCTTGCGATTGAGAATTTGATGTCAGAGAATCTAGCACAGCAGTGTTTGATGTAAGATGATTGTGAAGAGAATTATCCATGACATGATGTTGTGTCTCATCTTGTGTTTGCGCTGAAATTTCAGAATCTAATTGTGAAACTGCAGGTTTTAGAATTGGAGATTCTAGTGAAGAATCTTGCGTTTTATAAGACTGCGTTTGTGAATCTGAATCCGTATGCACAGGATTATGGAGAATTACATTTGTGTGAGCATGATTTGTTTCTATAGGATAAGGGGGAGTATTAGCCATATTAGTATTATTATGTACAGTGGCTTTGTCAAGTTCATAATAAAAGTTTGCATGAGATTCTAATTGTTGAATGCTTGATTCTATATCCTTTATCTTTTGTGCCTCAAGCATTTTCAGAATTGTTAATAATAAGCAAAAATCACCATCACAATCAAGTTGCAATAAAGCCTTAGCATCTGCAATAATATTAGCGTAGCGCATAGCCATAATTGGCATGATTCTATCCTGCATCAACTTATCTTTAATATAGAGGCTTAAGGAATCTAGTACCATTTCGGTTTCATATCCATCAAGTGTTTTAACAAAGTTGATACATTCTTGTTTATTCTTTTGTAAAAGAGCATTAAAAAGAGTGTCAAAACTTTTTAAATCAAGTGCGCCTAGCATGTCCGCTAACTTATTGGTGCTTAAGTGATTTTGACAAAAAATAATGGCTTGGTCAAGCAAGGTAAGTGTGTCGCGCACGCTGCCATGTCCATTGCGAATAATCATATCAATGCTTTCATTATCATAGAGTATGTTTTCTTTATGTAAAATTTGCGTGAGATAATTTTTAAGTACATTGATAGGAATCTTCTTAAAACGAAAATGTTGCGTTCTACTAAGAATAGTGGGGGGTACTTTAAGCGGGTCAGTAGTCGCTAGGATAAATTTCACATGATTAGGAGGCTCTTCTAATGTTTTTAGAAGAGAATTAAATGCCTCTTTGGTGAGCATGTGTACTTCATCAATAATAAAAACTTTGAATCTGCCCAGACTTGGTTTATATTTTGTTTGCTCAATGAGCTCTCGGATGTCATCTATCTTCCTATTGCTTGCTCCATCTAACTCAATAATATCAATGTTGTTCCCCTTTAATGCCGATTCACAACTCGCACACACTCCGCAGGGGTGAGAGCTTATGCCGCTTTCACATTGTAAGCAACGCGCAAATATACGTGCCGAAGAAGTTTTACCGCTACCCCGAAGCCCACTAAAAAGATAAGCATGAGCAATCTTTTGTGTATCAAGAGCTAGGCAGAGTGTTCTCGCGACACTTTCTTGTCCAATAAGCTCTGAGAAAAGCTTAGGGCGATATTTAGTAGCAAGGGTTATAACTTCCGTATGACTTGCATTATTATGAGGACGTGCTGATTGTGTAGTAGATTCTGTATAATGGGAATTTGGCACAGAATCTTGCATAGTAACATTTCGCAAAGATTGTCCATCATTTATGGTTGTATTAAGTGGGGCAGAAAGATTGATTGGAATATTAGCAGATGGTGCATGGGTAGAATCCGTTATCTTGGAATCAGCAATGTTTGATAAATGTAATTGGCTTGTATGTGCAAGATTCTTAGCAGCAGAAACCTCAAGGGAATCATTATGATTGGGTATAGAAATATCCGATGTATCAAAAATACTTTTTTCCATGACAAAAGGCATTTTTATATCAATAGGATTTTTTGGTGGCTCGTTTATGTCCCACGGTGGCGTATCATTTGTATCCATTTTATGCCCATTTTACTCATGTAGAGAAAGAATAAGTCAAATTATAGGATAAATTACCTAATATGCAACAAAATAATGCGTAAAACACGATAGAATCGGTACAAAGAATATTAGGATGGAGAGATGTTGCTAAGTAAGTATTGTGCAAGTGGGAATGACTTTTTAATATTCCATAGTCTCGTATCTACCAATAGAAGCGAAATGGCTATAAAACTTTGTAACAGATTTTATGGTATAGGAGCTGACGGCTTAGTGGTGTTGCTCCCATTATCTGCTGAAGAACAAGATATAGATGCTGCATACAAATGGGATTTTTATAATTCTGATGGTAGTGTAGCAAATATGTGTGGGAATGCAAGTCGCGCCGTGAGCCTGTATGCCTATCATCATAAATTAGCTCCTATAAAACATAGCTTTCTTAGCAAAGCAGGTGTCATCGTTACTGAAATTAAAAAGATTTTAAATCCTAAAGAAGCATATATTCAAAGTAAATTGGGTACGTATAGTATAAAAGGTAATTTTGTAGAATATAGGAGAAATAATGTTTATGAATTTGAACTGATTGAAATGACCATTCCTCACCTAGTATGCTTGGTGTCATCTATGAAAGATTATTATACTCTTATTGCGGATATTGAATTTCTCGCACAGTTAAGGCATAAGTATAACGCGAATGTGAATATTGCCTTTAGAGATTCTGATAAAACTTATTATACTACTTACGAACGGGGTGTAGAAGCTATAACACAAGCTTGCGGTACAGGAGCTAGTGCCGTATATGTAGCTATGCACGATTTTTCACAAGAAAGGATTCTTATCCCACCTAGCAAGGAAGTGTTAAAGATTTATGCTGTTAATGATGAAATTTATTGTAGCGGTATTGCCAGAAAGATATGTGATTGTATCCTAGATTGGTGAATAGCAAGCATGGTATTCTTATAGAAATTTTACCTACAATATGTTAAAAACTCTTAGAGCCTTAGCGCACAGAAATCAAGTAGATTCTGCAATAAAATGTCAAAATCTATAAGCCTCGCCCAAGCCAATTCACAAAGAAACAATCTAGGCTATCAGTTTTACATTCTCAATAATAGGTTGTCTGCAATCTTAATAATCATGTTGCTAAAGTTTAAAGAAACCCCCCTAGTATTTGTGCAACCCAGAACATCTATAATTTTAATTTAAAATCCAAAACATATTGCTAAGTATAAAGATTTACACAACCCTCCTTTTTAACACCTTTCACACGAGGAATAAATAGGGAAGATTTCTCTTTTGTTTTGTTGTATTTCTTGTGTGCTTTCCCTCTGTTTGTCTCACTCTTGGGCTATTGCATTTTTTATGTATTGACTAAGATTCTTGAGATTCTTTAATCCCGTATTCCTAGATTCTTTTAATGCCTTGAGATTCTTTATCGCTTCTTTGTTGTGTTATTTCTCTGTTTATCTGCTTGAGAATGCTCTTACTTGTCATATTGTTTCCTAGCTCTCCCACACATTACAAAAGAAAGCATGTTTGTCATGTTGAGAGAGTAAAGGGAGATTGCTTTATTCATGAGAAGTGCAAGAATCATAAATCTTAGAATCTATCATCAATCAGGTGGCTGTGTGAGAGATTAAAGAGGAGAAGTTTTGGCAATTGAGAACTCATAAATCCTGCCACCAACAAAGGGTTTCAACTGCTTTCCAAAGAGGAGTAATTTCGCCAATTTTTGATGTTATAAGGCTAAAATTCAACCTATTATTGCGTAATCCTTCTTGATAAAGAGCATAAAGCAATTCTAAAGGTTCACTCCAGAAATGTGGTGCTAATTTAAATTTAGAATTATGAATAGGCATCATTTTTTCTGCATTTAAATCAAGTGCTGCTTGTAAGCTTTGATGAGGAAAGAGATGATGTTTTGCCCATCCTATATTATATTGTCCATTCTCAATAAAAGCAAAATCAATCTTTCTAAATCTCTTTCCAATCACTTTAAAATGTCCGCCATAACCACTATCTCCACTAAAGTAAATATTCTTTACAGATTCTGATGTGCGGTATTCTAAAACAAAGCAAGCCCAAAGGCTTGTATTAGAATCAAAAAGATTCCTTGCAGAATAGTGTTGTGTAGGCAGACAATAAAAAGTAAAGTCATCGCGACTAAATTCCTCCTCCCAATCTAACTCAATAATCTTACTTTCCTCTATACCCCAAGATTTAAGATACTTGCCAATACCTAGTGGGACAATAACATGCCCTATTTTGTCCTTCAAAAGCATGAGGCTTATCTTGCTTAAATGGTCATAATGATTGTGTGTAATAACAAGATAATCAATACTAGGCAAATCATTTGAGCTAAAAATATCCGCTCCCTTAAAGGGTTTAAAGACAAAAGGCAGAGGAGAAGCAGTACTATCAAGCACAGGATCTAACAAAATGGTTTTATTATTTAACCAAAGCATGTAAGAAGAATGTCCAAACCACACAAAACTATCTTGCTTAGGTATTGTCTTAATATCGCTTTTGACACTGGGGATATTTACTGATTCCTGCATAAAGAATGTTTGCAATAAAGAACGGAACATAGATTTATTACCCCGAACTTTTGGATATGTTGTATAAGATTCTATAATACGCAATTCTTTATCGCTACCTACAATCAATGAAGTCGGTATTACCATGCTATGATTGCGCGCTCTACCGTTATGAAAATGAGATGAATTTTTTATGCTTTTCATCATTACCCCTAAAGCTTAAATTATCTGAAAATAAGATAAAGCATAAATTACTAAAAATCCCCCCACAGATAGAGTAAGAAACAAAATGAATGCAAGCTTAAAAGCCTCTCCGCCAAATGCAATGAACTTTTCAAAATCAATCTGCAATCCAAGTGCGCACATAGCCATAGTGAGACAAAGAACAGATAGAAACTTTGCACACTCAATAAGCGTCTCTGGCAACTCAATAAAAGAATGTGAGAATATCACTAGCAAAAACCACAACGCAAACCAAGGAATATAGAATTTCTTACGAGAAGCTATTTGCCTTGTTTGTTTATCGCCTTGAGAGAATCGTTCAAGGCACCAAGGAATAATCAACAGTACAGGGGCTAACAACATCACACGAATCATCTTGGTAATTAGCGCATAAGAAGCACATTCCTGTGAAATGGCATCACCAGCACCTACGACATTTGCAACTTCATGCAAAGTAGCACCAATATATAATCCCTCCTCCATATCATTCAATGGAATAAAACCAAATTGATAGAGTATAGGATAAAGAAACATACCAATTAACCCAAAAACTACCACCGTTCCAACGGCAATAATACCCTTATGGGGGGCAGACTGTAGGGCAGATTCCATTGCTAAGATTGCCGCAGCCCCACAGATAGCACTTCCCATGCTAACTAAAATAGCTAATTCCTTATCAAGCCTCAAAAATTTTACCCCCACAAAAACACCTAAACATAAAATTACAACAACAATGCCTAAAGACAGCATAATTCCTATAATCCCAACATTACTAATATCACTTAAAGAAACATTAAAGCCATACAGGATAATACCCAATCGCAGAATTTTTTTTGCGCTAAAACTAATGCCTGTTTCCAATTTGCTAGCAGTAAAAACGGCTTTTCTATAAACAAAAGAGAGTAAAATTCCTAGACAAATACCAATAATTAATGGGGAAATGTGCAATTGCGCAACAAAATTCAAACGTCCAATAAATATGCTAATAAGAGCAACACAAAGCGCAAAGAAGATTCCTCCGACATAATAAGACAAAGGATAAAAAAAGTTTTTCATATATAATCCATATCTAGTTCTATTGAAGTGTGCGGTAAAAGAACTCATTTAATCAACAGATAATATCATAATTTCTAACTAATTGTGGTAATGAAAAGAGAATTTGTGTTTTGTTATGTGCCAAGCAATAAGAAGTAATTTAACATTAAATAACTTTATGTAAGCATTTGTAAGCTTCTTGGGAAATACTCAAGAGCTAGCACTAGCTAAATCTTAGCGCGCATGCGAAGCATTAATCTTGCTTACAAATCTAATCATTGTAAGAGAGTGCGTCAAAACTTTTCAACATCCCTAGAATCTGAAATCTACCTTTGCAAATGTAAATTACTCATCAGTGAAAGGATTTTTCCTGACGCAAATTGGTTTTGACTTTTTCTCAAGCAAATGTACACATTCGCAACACACGACTTAGATTCTAAAGAAACTTCAAATGACAATAAAAATCATTTCGTAGTTGTCATATATTAGTGTTTATAAAATTTGTAGTAAAACAAAGTCCAATTCATTAGTAATCTAGGTAGAATCAAAAATTCTGTTTGGATAGTGAAGTAAGATGACAACATTTCATTATCTCCTAAAAATATAGATAGAATCTCATAAACTAAAGACAGGAGATAGCCATGCAAAAAAAACAGGCAAAATGCAATAAATTCAAACAAAACACGCTCAATGATTCCAACAAGCTGATAGAATCTAACAGCAATACAGGCTTAAATGAATCGCAAATTAATGCGTTGCGCAAAGAAATTGACATAATAGATTCTCAGCTCATTACTCTGCTTCACGAAAGATTAAAATTCGTCAAACAAATAGGACATCTCAAAGTACAGAGTAATGCAAATATCTACCGTCCAGATAGAGAAAAAAGTATTATTGCTAAACTCTTACAATACGCTAAGCAACATAATTTACATCATCTTAATAAAGCTAGCATTGAAGCCATTTTCTACGAAATATTTGCAATTGCACGTGATATTGAAATGCCGCAAAAAATTGCCTTTTTAGGTCCTGTTGGTAGTTTTTGTCATCAAGCCGCAGAAACAAGATTTGGTCCTTTAAGCTCCTATCTACCCCTTAGCACAATTTCAGCTGTCTTTGAATCTTTGCAAGAAGGTAACGCAAAATATGGTGTCATTCCACTTGAGAATAATACAAATGGTATGGTGGGAGAAAGCATTGACAATTTGGCAAAATACCCTTTCACAATTATTAATGAAATCATACTCACTGTGCATCATAGTTTTGCTACTCAAGCCAATGACCTTAAGGACATTGATAAAATCTACTCTAAAGATATTGCTTTTGGGCAATGCAGAGATTTTCTCAATCACTATGATTTACAAGACATTGAACAAATTTCCGTGAGTTCCACAGCGCATGCGGCAAGACTTGCGAGTCTAGATTCTAAGAGTGCGGCAATTTGCTCAAACATTGCGGCAACACTTTACAAACTCCCCATTATGTTCCATAGAATCCAAACAAGCCTTAGCAACCAAACGCGCTTTGTGATTATCAGTGATTTTTTTAATCCTCGAGGAAGCAATGATAAAACTTCGATATTCGTAAGTATTAAAGATTATGAAAAAGCTGGCGCACTCTTTGAGTTGCTACGTGATTTTAAGGAAGAAGATATTAATATCACAAAAATTGATTCGCGTCCCATTCATGATGATAGAGGTTTTCGTTCAGGGTTTTATATGGATTTTCACGGACATAGAGAAGATGTTAATGTGAAGAGAATCTTTGCCAAAAGGGAAGGCGAAATTAAATGGTTAGGAAGCTATCCTATGTTTTCTTGAAATGCCATCTATAGAGATGAAAAGATGTAAATTAAGCGTAATTCATAATCACACAGATTCTAATGCAAGACAACAAGACAAACAGATAAATAAGGGAGGGGGATTGCTACTTATTGACAATCCAAATGTGTGCATTCTGCTTTAAATCAAATAACACCACAAAATATCCAAATTTTATATTGCAGTAAATTATTAGATAAGAAAGTATTGAAAATAAGAGGTCTTAGCTACGGACATTTTTATTCTATTGTATAAAATTACTCAATTCAGCAACACACTTTGATAAGATGGCATAGAGATAAAAGCTAAGACCAACATAAATAGTTAATCATAAAAATAAGAAAATATTTAAACTTAGGACAACACTCCTGCGCCATATAACCTCTGCCCATAAATGAAATGTTAAATAACCAATGAAAGGAAAATGCCACTCGATTCTGCAATACCCAATCCCTACTTAACACCAAATGAACTCTCTCACCGTAAGGGTGCTGCCTTACAAAAGATTCAATGGCTTTAAAGACAAAAGAGATGCTCAAGATAAAGACCTAAGTGAATAAAAAAGAATCAATAACTCAAATAATTAAAAGATTACATAGCATGATAAGATAAAAAGATTCAGAAAGATGAGAAAGAATCAAAAATCTCAAAGTAAGAAAGATATTAAAATGATTGAGAGGTTATATAGAGGAGAAAAAAGATTAAAAATATAAAAATACTTTAACAATAAGAGAGTTTCATCTTAAGAGGGATACACTAAAGAGAAACAAAGAATCTAAAAAATTAAAAAGCTTAAAAAGTCTTAAATAGAAGATTAAACATCACAAAAGGATTTAAGACACAAAGAATAAACAACATAATAGTGTAACAACTGCAAGAATAAGAGAGAAGCACTCTTCGTTGCATTTCTCTTGTGAATAGTCTTAAGGAGGAGTTATAATTTATGCAAGAATTAATGTTATAGTCGCGATGCCGATACAATATTATCTCTTAGACAACCTTGTGTTGCATATTGACATTCTGATGAGACTTTGATAGTTATGAAAGATGACGATGAGCGCAACTGCTATTATAATGTGTTTTTAGAATCTACACTTGCATATAGAACATAGAGTAACAATCTGACAAGAAAATATTTTATTTAGTTAGCCTAGTCAAAATTTCTGCTAAGATTTAAAGCATGAAAGCTAATCTATGAGAACATACTTAAATACTTCGTCAATATTCCTTACCGCAATAATCTCAAGATTTTTCTGCACTTCATTTGGAATGTCTTCTAAATCACGTTTATAATTTTTAATAGGAATGAGGGCTCGCGTGATGTCTGCCTTATAGGCTGCTATTAACTTTTCCTTAAGCCCACCAATAGGAAGAACCTCACCGCTTAAGTTAAGCTCCCCCGTCATAGCAATATCTTGCCGTACTTTTTTGTCAAATAAAATAGAAGCAATGGCACATGCCATAGTGATTCCTGCACTTGGTCCATCTTTTGGTGTTGCACCTTCTGGCACATGCAAATGAATATCAATTTTTTCAGTGGGGCTTTCATATTCTTCTTTAGAAGATTGAGCATTTTTGGAATCTATAGAATCTAATTTCTTGGATTTTAGTTTTTTGGAATCTAACTTTTCCTTTAACTGTATATCCAATCTATTTTTGACAACTGAATAGGCAATATAAGCAGATTCTTTCATAATATCTCCTAATTGTCCGGTAAGCTTGAGGTTTCCCTTACCCAACAAAGAGATGGCTTCAATTTTTAAGACATCCCCACCCACAGCTGTCCAAGCTAGCCCATTTACAATGCCTAAGCGAGGTGTTCTTTCTGCCTTATCAATTTCAAAGACAGTTTTTTTAAGGAATCTAGGCAAGTCTTTCGCACCAATGGAAATAGAACTAACTTTACCTCCTAGAATCTCAACTGCTATCTTGCGCATAATTTGCGCAATTTTTCGTCGCAAGTTACGTACTCCTGCTTCTCTTGTGTAATTATGAATCATTAAATCAATGGCTTCTTTGGAAATTTTTAATTCATTTTGCTTTAAACCATGATTCTTAATTTCTTGAGGGATAAGATATTTTTTTGCTATTTCATATTTTTCTTGTGGTGTATAACTACTAATCTCAATAAATTCCATTCTATCGCGTAGCGGTGCAGGAATCAGAGCAATATCATTAGCCGTAGCTATAAAGATAACTTGTGATAAATCAATACTAAAATTTGTATAATAATCTCTAAAACTTACATTTTGTTCTGGATCCAAAATTTCTAACAAAACACTTGTGGGATCTCCTCTAACACCTCTTGCTAACTTATCAATTTCATCTAAAACCATAACCGGATTCATTTTTTTAGAATCTATTAATCCTTGCACGATTCTACCCGGCATTGAGCCTAAATAAGTGCGTCTATGCCCGCGTAACTCATTGACATCTTCTAATCCTCCCAATGCTATTCGCACAAGGGGTCTGCCCAATGCGGTGGCTATAGAGTTCGCTAAACTTGTTTTTCCAACACCAGGAGGTCCATAAAAACACAGTATTGTACCCTTATACTTGTCGCGAATAACTTGCGTAACAGATTCTTTTTCTTTTGTTTGGTCATTACTTTCGTTATTGTCGTTGGTATGCTGTCTTTCATCTTTATCGCAATCTCTTGTTTTATTTTTTTTAAATTCTACATTGGTATCAATTTTTTTTATCACATTACTAGCAAGTAAAGATTCTCTATTTTTTCTTTTGGAATCTTTCAAGTCATTACCTTGTTCTTTTGCTCTTTGCTCCACTAGTTGTTTAACTGCGAAGTATTCTATAATCCTTTGTTTTGGTTCAATGAGTGAATAATGATCATTATTGAGTTGTTTCTCTACATTTTTGATACTAAGCTTCTTGCTACTTATGTGGATAAAGGGAATTTCTAACATCCATTCAACATAATTCTGGACCATATTGGCATCCGAGCTATCGGGGTGGGAACGTGCCAATCTGTCAATTTGTTTTTTAATTTCTTTATAGGCATCTTCGTTCATGCCATCTTTAATCTCTTCAAGTTTTTTATAATATTGATCTATTTCCTCATCTCGTTGTTTATCAATACCCAGCTCTTTTTGAATCTGTTTGAGCTGTTCTTTTAAGAAAAATTCACGGTTGATTTGATCCATCTTGGTATGGACTTTGGATTTAATATCTTTTTGTAATTTCTGCGTTTCTATTTCCTCTAGCACCATTTGCGTAGCAAGCATGAGCCGCTCTTCCGTATCGTTGCTTGCAAAAAGCATATAACTTTGTTCTTTTTTTAACCGCAAGGTAGAAGTAACTAAATCCACAACCTTGTTGGGGTCATCTGTGTTTTCAATATTACGCAATAGTTCAGGAGAAATATTTTGACTTAAATGCGCTAAAGCATTGATTTTCTCTAAAAAGACTGCAAGAAGAGCTTGAATGGTATGCGGTTCGTATTTTTTGTAGAAAATCACTGCAACTTTCGCTTCCACGGGTTCAAGATTAATAATTTGGGTAATCTTTCCTTTTGAAATACCTTGAAATAAAATCTTGATTCTGC
>NZ_NXLP01000092.1:0-4189 GCF_003364125.1 Helicobacter sp. MIT 14-3879 | reverse complement strand
GAGATTAAAATCTCTCCATTGATAATCTTTAGTAGCTGGAATAATCCAATAAGAATCATTTAAAGAAAGTCCTAAGGAAATATCAATGTAATCCATTAACAATTCTTTACCATTTTCACTATAAGTTGCAATAACATTTTCAACAAATTGTCTATTTGAGGGAATTTTTCTATTTTCTATAAAAGATTTTAGGCTATTACTTAACTCTTTCTTATTTATTGTAAGCGGCAAAATTTTATCATATATTAAAACATTCCTAATAGATTCTACAAAGCCCTTACCACTTTCAAATTCTTTTGTTTTTGTAACAACCTCAAACCTCAAAACTTCTTTATCTTTATTTTTTAGAATATATTGCATTTATTCTACATCTCCTAAAATATCCCTGCTTCTTAAGTTTCTTTTAGGCTTTTCTTGTGATGATTCTTTATTTTGGTGAGAATCTTGTTTATCAAGCATAGTATTAAATACAGAGTTTAATCTTTCCTCTAAAGCCACATTTTTATTTTTAAGCTCTGCTATTTGTTCTTTATATATATTTTCTTTATCATTAAATATTTCTAGCTTTGCTTGAATCTTATATAGCTCTTTTATGTGAGTTTCAGAAAGACTAAGATTTTCTTTAAACTCTTTTTGCAGGGATTCTAACTCTTGTTTGTTTTCTTTTAAAGCATTCTCTAGGAGAGTATTTTGTGAGTTGAGTTTAAAATTTTGTTCATTTATTGATTTATTTTCATCAATTAACCTTTTAAATTCTTTATTTGTCTGTTCTTCTTTAGTTTGCATTGTAGCTTTAAGCTCTTTTAAAGTATTCTCTAAGAAAGTCTTTTGTGAGTTGAGTTTAAAGTTTTGCTCATTTATTGATTTATTTTCATTTGTTAATTCTTCATTTAAAGAATCTAGCTCTTTAATCTCACTTTCATATTCATTAATAATTTTTTCTTGCTCTTTTTGTAGCTTTACAAGTTCATTGCTCATTTGTTCTTCCATAGCTTTTATTTTAGCCTCAAATTCTTGTTCTACCTCATATTCATATTTTTGCATTTCATTATTATATTTTTGCACAGTGCCTTTTAATTTGCTTATTGTTTCTTCTTTTTTTTCTACCTCATTATAGACATTTTCACATTCTTTTCTAAGTTCATCTTTTTCTTTATTTAAAGCTATAATCTCTTCTTCTTTGCTTCTTAGATTTAAAATATCTTTGCTAAAAAGTAAAGAGGCAAAATTAATTGTGTCTTCATTGCGATATTTTTGTTGGATATTCTTCATTGCCTCAAGTATGCTTAAGCCATTGTAGAGATAATCCCTTAAGTCATTATAAGCACTAGCAGAATCCTTTTGGGCTTTTTCCAAACGAAAATTTGTCTTTTCAATTTCTTTTTGTTTATAAAGCTCAATACTTTTTGCAACAATACTCTCAATTTTATCTTGTGTTTGATTATGCTTTTCTTTAAGATTATCAACAGAATGTAGTGTCTTTTCTTTTTCTTGTTGCTCTTTTTCAAAATCAGTAATATTATAGAGTTTAATGCTTTTATCTTTTTGTAATACTGTTTCAGTATCCTCTTGTTTTAAGGAAGTCCTAGAAGCATTGGCTTCAAGTTTTAATTCATTTTTTGCTTGAGCTTTTGAATCATCGCTTAATGCTTTTTGTTCTTTTATCATTGCTTTAAGTTCTCTTTTTTCCTCTGCATTCAAAGTCCCCCAATGAATAATCTCTTCAATATATTTAATATTTTTCTCTCCATTAGCATAATTCATACAAAAGCTCTCTCTGATATTGTGGTCATCAAGCTTACTTGCTAAATCAAATAAGAATCTTGCTACAATGAAATTATTATCCTTTGGCACTTCATAATTTTCAAGCATTGAAATATTTTCTCTTGCATTACACATATAAGGTTCATTGTTGTAATAGAATGCTCCCTTTTTATGATAGATAAGAGAACAAGAATCCCCACTTACATCTACAAAATCAACCAAAGAAACGCTTTTAGTCTCTAAAAATATATCCTTGATAAGCTCTTTAGTATCTTGATTTGCAATATCTCTTAAATCAATACTAAATTTAAAAAATTCATAATCATTAATCTCTTTTAAATTCTTTGATTTTAAGAAATTAATACTTTTAAAATCAAAGCTATTTTCTATTCCCTCTTCAGCAATTTTATTAAGAATCTTTATATTTCTACTTATATCTTCTTTAAGCTCTGCAATGGAAGAGAAATTTTTATGAAAATTAATAGCATTTTTTTCTAAAAAATCTATGTATTCATTTTGTGATTTTGTCCAAAATTTTTCTAAAGTATCTAAAATAGCTCGTTTTGAAATATCTTCTATTTTGAGTTCATTGAAATCTACTTTTCTTAAACTAAGATTTAACATAATATTTCCTTTATTTTATTGTTTTCCTTTTTATTTTTAAATTTTTAAGGCTTAGTTCTTGTAGTGTTATCTTATCTTTTACTTGTTGTGTGTAATCAATCATTAAAGGTTGGTCATAGCCTCTAATGCTTTTAACACTTTGAGGAAACCAATCAAATTCATCGCACATCTTATCGATTAAATCACCCAATTCATAATCACTAAATTTAGTTGTAGAATCATACACAGAACCCTGTGTATGATTAAAACTTTGTTTATTTAAAAAAGCTTCTATATCGTTATAAGCATTATGCCAATCTCCTTTAATATAATGCTTTTGTAGTGCTTTGGTATCTAAGTCAAAGGCTATGGATTTGAGTTTTTTCTCTTCACTCACGCCCATACTCCTTTATTGTTTATTTTAGATTTTTCTATAATATCTTCTGCATAATCTTTTCCATATCTATCATCTAACCAATACCAAGTTTTAACATTTCTAGTAAACCACTCGCATTTACGCAAACAATTAAACACTAAAATTCCTAAATGTGCTTGAGCATTCTTTGTGCCTCTAAATTCATAATGATTTTTAGAAACTTTGCTTAAACCTGCTCTTTTTATGGCAAGTTCTTCTATTTTTGCATATATCGTTTCTAAATCATATTCTCCCTCTCTTAAAATCTTTTCTTCATCAAGCTCAAATCTAGTTCCTAGCATTATTTTCTCCTTTATCTAACTAAACATTTCTAAAAGAATATTTTTTAAGACTTCTTGTTTTTTAGATTCTAAATCACAAATTTTATTTAAGAATCTATCTACACTCACACAACAAATTTGGTCACATAAGATTCTAGCCCTTTTCCCTTCAAGCTCAAAGCTTACTCTAAATGGGGAATCAAATCCTTTTGAAGTAATAGGTGCAACCAAACGAGTTTGTAAATAATTTAATTCATTAGGTGAAATGATGACACAAGGTCTTTTTTTTACAATTTCAAAACACCTAGTTGGATTTAAATCTATCCAAAAAATTTCAAACTGCTTCAATTTACCAATCCCAATCTTTTAAATCTTTATAAAGAAAGTCTTTTTGTAAAGAACTTATAGCTTGCACATTTTCTTCTTGCTTTGCCTTATTTTTGAGTGTTGCACTATTCCAATTTAAACGATGTGCTTTGCTTGGACTTAATAAAAGTCCATTTTTTAATAATTGAAAATCAATAATAGAATCTTCTAAATGAGCTTTTTTTATAAAAACTTTTGGTATGCGAACACCATAAGAGTTGCCAATTTTTACTAACTTTGTCATCACCTACCCTTTAAATAAAGTAATTATTTTGTAATTATATTTAAAAAAAGTAAATATGCAAATATTAACACTTTATAATACACCTCTGCTTCTTTGTGCGTTTAAAATATTCTCTTGATTTTGTTGTAAAATTGCTATTTTATCTTCTATTTTTTCTTTACCAACAAAGTCTCTTAATTCAATATTGGCATTTTGAATACTCTTGATGTGATTTTCAAGTATTGCCATATAATGTTGCGTCTCTTTAGAATCTTGCTTTGCCTGTAAGGATTCTTTAGCTTCCTTAACTAATTTTAAATCTATTGCTTCTTGTGTTTGTGCTGTAATAGAATGAGAGGATTGTTTGTTAGCAATAAACTTGCCTTTTTCATCAAGCAAATATTTATATTGAGGTAGTAAAGATTCTATTTCTTTACTCTCCATATTAATCTTAATCTTCTCTTTTCTTAACTCGTTTCTTATCTTAAAAATCTCATTCATATTTCTTAAATCTTGTTTTAAAGTATCAAGTAGAAT
>NZ_NXLP01000018.1:0-29000 GCF_003364125.1 Helicobacter sp. MIT 14-3879 | reverse complement strand
AATAAAGTGATAAAAAATAAGAATTTAAATAGTTTTTAATGGTTTTATAAATAAATGTGGCAAAAGTAGTAAAAGAAATCCACCATATCATCAGCTATTATAAAAGTTTTAAAAGTAAAAAATTATGAAGGTAATAAAAATAGATTATAAAAATTAGATTTTATATTCTATTTTTAGCTAGATTTTATATTTAAGATTTAATAATCAATTGCCATTGAAAGCAACATAAATCTATTTTTAAATATTATCATTCCTTGCCTCCCTCTATTAAGATTCTATCAATTAAACTATTTATCAATTTATTAGCAGGTTTATCCCCTTTAACTTTCCTTGAGCCACGATATACCATTATGCCAAGATGTGTAAATAAACACATTACTTCTGCCATATTCCAACTACCAAGTGATTTTGTAAGCTCATCTATCTTTTGCTTATCAATCATTGTTTTTAATACATCTGTATCACTTAATCCCTCTTTCTTTAACTTATCAAAAGTTTCTTTATTATTTTTTAAAATCATTATAAACCCTCCTTGCTTAGGTTAAAATAATCAATCTCACATAAACTATAATCTGCCTTATGCCATTTAGCTATGATTGTCTCATTGCCATCATCGTCTGTGTATTTCCAACAACCATAAGGATATTCCTTAATACTATCATCATAAAGCCACTTAACTTCTTCTTTATTAATACTTATGCCTTTTGAGCCGTTTATTTGACTGATTAGTTTTATAGCTTCATCTCTGCTATACGCACCTATTGCTTTGGTAAATTTATATCATTATTATAATAAAATATCTATAAATTCTAATATGTATTGTAATATAAGGATAATGTGGTAGAAGTAAAATTTACTTCTACATTTTAAAAGGAGCGATTATTTTTAAAACTAAAATAGAGGGGGAGGATTCCTTAAAAGGAATCTTTAAATTACATCATTCCACCCATTCCACCCATTCCACCCATATCTGGCATTGCTGGGGCTGGCTTGTCTTCTTTTGCTTCATTAATTGTAGCTTCAGTTGTTAAAAGGAGACTCGATACTGAAACTGCATTTTGAAGAGCAATTCTCTCAACTTTTAGAGGATCAATAATACCTTTATCAAACATATCCACATATTCACCTTTAGCAGCGTCAAATCCATAGCTATCTTTTTTAGACTTCTCTACTTCATTTACTACCACACCAGAATCAAAACCTGCATTCTCTGCAATTTGTTTTAATGGTGAAGAAATTGCTCTTTTTATAATATCATATCCGATAGCCTCATCGCCACTTAGAGATAATTTTACATTCATTCCTGCACGAATCAATGCAACACCACCACCTACTACAATACCTTCTTCAACAGCAGCTTTAGTAGCAGAAAGGGCATCATCTACTCTATCTTTTTTCTCTTTCATTTCTACTTCACTTGCAGCACCTACTTTAATAACAGCAACACCGCCACTAAGCTTTGCAAGTCTCTCTTGTAATTTTTCTTTATCATAATCACTTGTTGTAGTTTCAATTTGAGCTTTTATTTGAGCTATTCTTGATTTTACATCATCTTTTTTGCCCTTACCATCTACTATTGTAGTATTGTCTTTGTCAATTGAGATTCTACCGCATTGTCCTAAATCAGCAATTGTTGCATTTTCTAAAGTGCTTCCTAATTCCTCGCTTATTACCTGCCCTCCTGTAAGAATTGCAATATCTTTTAGCATTTCTTTTCTTCTATCACCAAATCCCGGTGCTTTTACAGCAGCCACATTTAAAACACCTCTTAACTTATTTACAACTAAAGTAGTGAGTGCCTCTCCCTCAATATCTTCTGCAATAATTAATAGAGGTTTTCCACTTTTCATTGTAGATTCTAATAAAGGTAGAATATCTTTCATAGAAGTAATTTTTTTATCAGTTAAAAGGACATAAGGACTGTCAAGCTCAATTGTCATTTTATCACTATTAGTTACAAAATATGGGCTTAAATAACCTCTATCAAACTGCATTCCCTCAACTACATTTAACTCATCATTAATGCCTTTTGCTTCCTCAACTGTAATAACACCATCTTTTCCTACTTTTTCCATTGCTTCAGCAATAAGATTACCTATATTTTCATCAGAGTTTGCAGAGATTGTTGCAACTTGTGCTATTTCTTTTTTTCCTTTAATTGTCTTACTAATTTTTTTAAGCTCATCAATGATTGCATTTGTAGCTTTATCCATACCTCTTTTAACTTCGATTGGATTAGCTCCTGCAGTAATATTTCTTAAACCTTCTTTAAAAATGCTATATGCTAAAACTGTTGCTGTTGTAGTTCCATCTCCTGCTGCATCTGCAGTTTTACTTGCTACTTCCTTTACAAGCTGTGCTCCCATATTCTCAATAGGATCTTTTAATTCTATTTCTTTAGCAACACTCACGCCATCTTTTGTAATAGATGGAGCACCATAGCTTTTTTGAATTAAAACATTTCTGCCTCTTGGTCCCATTGTAACTTTTACTGCATTATTTAATTGTCTAATTCCGTCAAATAACTTATTTCTTGCATTATCTGAAAACATAATTTCTTTACTTGCCATAATTATTACTCCTTAAAAAATTATCCTAAGATTCCTAATAAATCTTCTGAATCAAGAACTATATATTCTTTACCATCAACTTTAATTTCTGTGCCTTTATATTTATCAAACACAACACTATCGCCAACTTTGAATTCACATTCTTTTTCTATTTTTTTACTAATTGCCTTAACTACACCAATTAATGGTTTTTCTTTAGCATTATCTGGTATAATTATGCCTGAAGTAGTTTTTGTTTCTTCTTCAACTCTTTCTAAAACAACTCTTTTTTCAAGTGGTTTAAATTTCATTATTAGCTTTCTCCTTTTGCATAATTTTCATAAATTTTTGAAAACCTAAGTATTTAGATGTATAAAAATCAAAAATTTGATTTTTAACTTAAATTTTAGCACTCTCAAAATTTAAGTGCTAGAATTATATTAACTTTTGTGTTATAAGTCAATATATTAATATATAAATTTATAAAACTTTATATTAATAGACTAAATATTATTTATACTTAAACACATAAATATAATTAGTTAGATTGATATAATTTTATATAAAACTCCCTTAAAATCGTATTTTTCTTTATCATTAATTAACAATACTTTACATATTAATTCTTAAGGTTACTGCTATCCCTTTTTTAAACTATATATTTATCCCCTATCCCAAAATTACCCTTGACAAATACCAACTATTAAGCTTTATAATTTCATAATGTAATGTTAAATCAAAAACTTAAAAATATATTGACTAAGTAACAACTTGTGTGCAATTTAGTTAGGCTTATTATAAATATAATATTTTAAAGCAAGTCCTGCAAAAATTGATATAAGTTATAAATTCTATAAACAAGTAAAAATTTATTAAGTTATAAAAGGAATAATAATGCAATTTCTCGCACTAAGCAATGGAATAAAAATGCCAATACTTGGGCTTGGCACTTATTGTCTTGTAGGCAAAAACGGACAAGAAGCAATGGATAAAGCCATACAGATAGGCTATCGGCTTTTTGATACTGCACAAATGTATAATAATGAAGACAGATTAGGCAATGCAATACAATCCGCTATCAAAGGTGGAATCCCACGCAAAGATTTTTTTATCCAAACCAAGCTTTTAGAAGCAAATAACGAAGATTCTACAAAAAAGTCGATTGAAAAGTCTCTAAAAGCTCTGAAACTAGACTATATCGACTCTCTTCTTATCCACGAGCCTTATGCAAGCTCAAAAGAAATGTATAAAGCAATGGAATCTTTCTATCAACAAGGGATTTTAAAATCAATAGGAATCTCAAATTTTGGGGCAAAGGCTTATGAAAAATTTATCCAAAATTGCAAAATAACCCCTATGATTAATCAATGCGAAACTCATTTACTCCTACAACAAAAGCCATTAAGGGAAGTAATGGCAGATAAGGGCACATTACTACAAAGCTTTAGTCCTTTTATCGCAGGAAAGGGCTTAATCCTAGAAAATCAAAGCCTTAGAAATATCGCTTTAAAATATAGCAAAACCCCTGCACAAGTAATTTTACGATTTCTCATACAGCATGGTATTTCTACCATTCCTAAAAGCTCTAAAGAACAAAGAATGAAAGAAAATCTAAATATCTTTGATTTTACTCTAAA
Organism: Helicobacter sp. MIT 14-3879; assembly: GCF_003364125.1. Lineage (NCBI taxonomy): Bacteria > Pseudomonadati > Campylobacterota > Epsilonproteobacteria > Campylobacterales > Helicobacteraceae > Helicobacter > Helicobacter sp. MIT 14-3879. The sequence continues at coordinate 24,814 of NZ_NXLP01000018.1, read as the reverse complement.
TGCACAAGATATTCAGTTTTTAAATAGCCTAGATACCAATCAAAGCTCGTTTGCTTGGACAAACTATTAAGAGAGATGAGAGAAGATGTGAGATAGATTATTAAGATAAATCTTTATAACATTCTCCCCATCTCTCAAGACTTTTAATAACACTTTTTAGACTTTGCCCTAGTGAAGTAAGGCTATATTCTACTTTAGACGGGACTGATGCATATACTTTGCGTTTGGTAAATGGGTGAGAATCTTTGATTTACATCTCAAACACATAAAACATTTAACTAAATCATTCAAGGCTAGTGCAAAACTCCTTGTTGTAGATGGAGCAGGAAGCTTATATATGGATAAATCTCATAAAATAACATTAGTGCAAACACCTAATTTCCCTGATAAATACAAGCTTTTAAAGTTTTTACGCACACAATTCTATAAATTGAGTATTTATAAGCCCTCCTATTATATTTTTACCTGATGCACCAAGAAGTGACAAATACAAAATTATTGGCGAAGAGTTTGAAGTCAATACTAAAGTAGAGAGTAAAGCAAGTTATACATATTATGCTACTGCTATGCTAGATATTGCTCTTACTAAATACAATAAACAACGCTTAGGTGTGATAGGCTTAGAATAATTGGCATTATTTGTCATTTTGACTAATAGATTAAAATTAAAGAATCTTAAAGTAAAAAAGCATAAGAGAATGAGAAAGAAAACAAAGCATTAAAAACTAAGAAATCTAAAGATTCTAAAAAACAAGTAAAAAATTATATAAAAAATGATAATTTAAAGCAAAACTTAATGAAGTTAAAATATCTTAATACAAGAAATATCATTATCTTTTTAAACAAATTTATAATTTTAATCACTATCTTTAAAAAGAGAAAAGAGAATAAACAAAATTATAATGCTTATTTTAACATCACATAAATTTCAAAATCAATATTTAGAAATAATATATTGATATTTAAATCGTAGATTTTATCTTAAAGAATATTTAACGAAGACTATAATTAAGGATAAATATAATGCTTTGATAAAAAATATTTAGATATATTAAGCAATTGACATAGTAAAATATTTTAATATCAATCTAGATTGTTAAATTATAATTACAAACCTACATTAATATCCTTAAAGTTAAAATTTTAATCTTATGAATTTGTCTTGTTTTAGCTAAATCAATTCTAAAAATAATCTTAAGAGATAAGCTTTACTTTAAGTATATTTTGATAGAATCTCTAATTTTAAATAAAGGTCAAAATTATGCAAAACTTACGACAAAATACTAGAAAGAATAGGATTCTAGTAAAATTTTCTGGTGAAGCTCTATCTGGGAAAAATATCTTTGGAATAGAAATTGATATATTGCGATATATAGCTGAAGAAATTAAACTATTAGTAGATAATGATATAGAGGTTTGTATAGTAATTGGTGGGGGCAATATTATCCGTGGTGTTAGTGCTGCTGAAGGTGGTATAATTCGCAGAACAAGTGGAGATTATATGGGAATGCTTGCAACAGTTATAAATGCTGTTGCTATGCAGGAAGCATTAGAACATTTTGGAGTAGATGTTAGAGTTCAAAGTGCAATAGAAATTCAAGAAATATGTGAAACTTATATATATCGTCGTGCTATTAGACATATACAAAAAGGTAGAGTTGTAATATTTGCAGCGGGAACTGGAAACCCATTCTTTACTACTGATACTGCTGCTACACTTAGGGCTATTGAAATAAATGCTGATGTTATACTAAAAGCTACAAAAGTAGATGGAGTATATAATAAAGACCCAAATAAATTTGATGATGCAATTAGATTAGATAAACTATCTTACGACCAAGCTTTAAAAGATAATATTAAAGTAATGGATGATACCGCTATTGCTTTAGCAAAAGATAATAATCTTCCTATTATTGTTTGTAATATGTTTAAACCCAGAAATTTATTAGATATTATTAAATACCAAAAAGGTGTTTATTCTATAGTAAAAAATTAAAGGAGAAATTTATGGAAAGAATAGAAGATATTTTAGAAAAAGCTTTAGAAAAAGTAGATAATGATAGATACAAACTATCTTGTTTTATTTTTAGTAGAGTTAAAGAATTAAGCGAGGGTGCCACACCTCTAGTAAAATTAGATATGGCTAAATATAAATTTGCAGATATAGCTATGTATGAGATAGCTGAAGGCAAAATATCTATTGATAGAATTGAAAATATAGATTAATAGATATTTATAAAATTCATCTTAAAGATTAATGGCTATGAGGAAATTATGTGAAATTATTTGATTCATTCAATGATATTGACACCATAGACAAAGCAACTGAAAGATTAGAAAATATTTTATTTTATTCTATGACACCAAAGGTACGTAATGCTCTTAACTCTTGTATAGCAGCACACGAAGGGCAGGTTAGAAAAAGTGGGATACCATATGCCGTGCATCCTATACTTGTCTCTTGCATTGTAGCATACTATGGTGGGGAAGAATCTATGATTTGTGCTGCTTTATTACACGATGTAGTAGAAGATACGGAATATGATATTGAATGGATAAGAGATGAGTTTGGTGATGATGTAACTTCATTAGTAGATTCTTTAACAAAAATTGTAGATATTAGAAAAGAGGAGTTCCCATCAAATTCAGATACTAATGAAAAGCTAGTAGCAGCGGCATTGTCTTTTAGAAAAATGCTTCTTGCTTCAATTCAAGACATTCGTGCTCTTGTTATAAAAATTAGTGATAGAATGCATAATATGCTAACTTTAGATGTCCTCCCAGAGCATAAACAAAGAAGAATTTCTGAAGAAACATTGGTGGTATATGCACCAATAGCACACAGACTTGGAATATCATCTATAAAAAATGAGCTAGAAGATAAAAGCTTTTATTATATCTTTAGAAATGATTATAATAAAATAAATAATTACCTAAATGAAAAGAAGCAGAATCTTACTTTAAAGCTTAATAATTTTATTGCAAAAGTTTCATCTTTGCTTATGCAAGGTGGAATTGTAGAATCTAATTTTAGAATTGAAAGCCGAATAAAAAGACCTTATTCTATATTTTTAAAAATGCAAAAAAAGGGTGTAAGTATAGATGAAATACTTGATTTACTTGCTATTAGAATAATTGTTAATGAGAATATTGATTGTTATAAGGTTTTAGGCATTATTCATCTAAACTTAAAACCTATAATATCTCGCTTTAAAGACTATATAGCATTACCTAAAGAAAATGGCTATCAAACTATACATACGACAGTTTTTGATGAGTCCTCAATATTTGAAATTCAAATAAGAACTGACAAAATGCATAATTCAGCAGAATTTGGTGTGGCAGCACATTGGAAATATAAAAATACAGGAATCTTACCTTCAACAGATTGGTTAAATAATCTTCAATATCAAGATAATAATATTGAAGAATTCTATGAAATGGCTAAAAATGAATTATATAGAGAAGATATTATAGTTTTTTCTCCAGCTGGAGATACTTACACGCTTCCTGCGGGAGCAGTAGCACTAGACTTTGCATACGCTGTGCATACAGAACTTGGAAGCTATGCAAAAGAAGCATATATTAATAATCAAAAATCATCACTTCTTACAACACTAAGAAGTGGTGATATCGTAAGGATTATAACAAGCTCACATTTAGAGCCAAAATGCACTTGGATTGATGCTGTTAAAACTTCTCGTGCAAAAAGTGCTTTAAAACTTCAATGCTCTTTAAAAATAAAAGAAATAGAACAAAAAAGTGCTATAAACATTCTTTCTACTATATTTTTTGACCATAACTTAAATGTAGTTGAAGCATTTGTAAAAGAGCATAATTTAACTTCACAAATTCCAAAAGCTACAAAAGACTTAGACTTTCTAATTGATATAAAAAACCGAATAAGAAATAATCTAAAAAATAATGTTAATTTTATTTCAAAAATTAGACTTGATAGGTTGAGGCTAAAAAAACAAGAATTTGATAATCTAATTATTTACTCAAATCATACTATTTCTGAAACTTTATTTGATTATTGTTGCCATCCAAAGCATAATGATGAAGTTTTAGCGATTAAAAATGGTTCAAAAGTTTTTATTCATCATAAATTATGTGAGAGAGCATTTTTAGAGGTAAATGAGGGTGCTAGAATGGTTTTTGTAAATTGGAAAGAAGATAAAAGCACTTCTTATAAAATAATAGTTGCCTTAGAGGATAAAAAAGGCACTTTGGCGATGTTTTTAAATACAATTGTAAAATATGATTGCAATGTAATTGGGATATCATATAGCGGATATAAAAACCAATTTATGACTACTTGTGAGATTATATTTGAAACACCACTAAATGATATTAAACCACTAAAAGACATGTTGCATAAAAAATATAAAGTTATTGATTTTTTTGGGCTAAAAGATGCATATACGCAAAAATAAAGGAAAAAATAAATGCAAAAAAAAATAAATGAGGCATTAAGAGAAATACAAAGAGGTGTTAGTGAAATAATTGGGATGGACTATATAAAAAGCTTAGTTGAAAGATTTTATGCCAATGGAACAAGATTTGTAGTAAAAGCTGGTTTTGACCCTACTGCACCTGATTTACATTTAGGGCATAGTGTGTTACTGCATAAAATGGCGGTTTTACAAAAATATGGTGCAAATATTAAATTCTTAATTGGTGATTTTACTGGTATGATAGGGGATCCAAGCGGTAAAAGTGAAACAAGAAAAAGCCTAAGCAAAGAAGAGGTTTTGAAAAATGCAGAAACCTATAAAACTCAAGTATTTAAGATTCTAAATCCAGCTTATACAGAAATTTGCTTTAATTCACAATGGCTTAATAAACTAGGGACAGAAGGAATGATAAAACTTAGTGCTAAATTTTCTGTTGCAAGAATGCTTGAGAGAGATGACTTTGCAAAGAGATTTAAAGAAAATTTACCAATTAGCATAGTTGAGTTTATGTACCCCTTACTTCAAGGTTATGATAGCGTGGCTTTAGAATGTGATGTTGAATGTGGTGGAAATGACCAAAAATTTAATTTACTTGTTGGGAGAAGTATGCAAAGAAGTTATGGGCTTAATAAAGAGCAATCTATACTAATGATGCCATTGCTAGAAGGGCTTGATGGTGTTAATAAAATGAGTAAAAGCCTTAAAAATTATATTGGCATTACGGATAATCCAGATGAAATGTATGGAAAAATTATGAGTATATCTGACAATTTAATGTGGCGATATTATGAGCTTATAAGCACAGTTAGCTTAAAGGATTTAGAAGCAATAAAGCAAAAAGTAGATGAAGGGTTAAATCCTAAAAATATAAAAGAAAATTTAGCATTTGAGATAGTTTCTAGATATCATGATGAAAGCAAAGCAAAAAAAGCAAAAGAAAATTTTAAACTAATATTTTCACAAAATACAATTCCTGATGATTTAAATGAAATTAATGTAGAATCTAATTCTTGGATTTGCAAAGTTTTGGTTGATAATAAAATATCACAATCAAGTTCTGAAGCAAGAAGAAGTATTAAAGCTGGAGCTTTAAAAATAAATGGTGAAAAAATGCTTAATGAAAATTTTAAGCTTAGTTCTGGTATATATGTATTACAAATTGGTAAAAGAAAATTTTTGAAAGTAAAAGTAAAATGAATTTAAAATCTCTTAAAATAGGAAAATACACTATAAAATATCCCATCATTCAAGGTGGAATGGGCGTAGGCATAAGTTGGGATAAATTAGCAGGAAATGTATCATTGCAAGGTGCTTTAGGAACAATTAGCTGTGTTGGTACAGGATATTATAAAAAAATGCAGTTTGCTGATAAGATTGTTAGGTCAAAGCCATTTGAGGCTATAAATTTTTATTCAAAATCTGCGTTAAATGAAATCTTTAGGAATGCAAGAAAAATTTGTGGAGATATGCCATTGGCTGCAAATATACTCTATGCAATTAATGAATATGGTAGAGTTGTAAAAGATGCCTGTGAAGCTGGTGCAAATATCATTATAACAGGTGCTGGTCTTCCAACAAATATGCCTGAATTTACAAAAAATTTCCCTGATGTTGCATTAATACCAATTGTATCATCTGCAAAAGCTCTAAAAATAATATGCAAAAGATGGAAAGATAGATATAACAGAATCCCAGATGCAGTAATACTTGAAGGTCCTCTTAGTGGAGGTCATCAAGGTTTTAAATATGAAGATTGCTTTAAAGAAGAATTTCAATTAGAAAATATTTTCCCAAAAGTGCTTGAAGAAGCTAATATTCAAGGAGATATACCGGTGATAGTTGCTGGTGGAATATGGGATAGAAGTGATATTGATAGATTTATAGGCTTAGGAGCTAGTGGCGTACAAATGGCTACTAGATTCTTAGGAACTTATGAATGTGATGCAGAAATATATAGAAAAATTATGCCAAATGTAAAAAAAGAAGACATCAAGCTTATTAAATCACCAGTTGGATATCCTGCAAGAGCAATCAATATGGGAATTTTAAGTGCTATAAATAATGGCACTGCACCAAAAATTGCTTGTGTTAGTAATTGTGTAAGCCCTTGCAATAGAGGAGAAGAGGCAAAAAAAGTAGGATATTGTATAGCTGATAGATTAGGCGATGCAAGCAGTGGTAATATAGAAACAGGATTATTTTTCACAGGAGCTAATGGATATAAAATAAATAAAATAATAAGTGTTAAAGAGCTTATAGATGAACTAACTAGGAGATAGATTGAGAAAAATCTTTTTTCTTTTAGTCCCGCTTTTATTATTTAGCACAAATCTAAAGATAATATCATTAAAACAAGATACCAATACAATCAGAGTTGAATTCAACAATAAAATTTCTAAAAATGACTTCTCAAAATATAATATTGCTAATGGAATCTATTATGACATAAAAGCAGAATTAACACTTCCTAAAAAATCATTTAATATAAATGAAAATGTAGTTATAGTAGCACAAAATAATAAAACAACTTCAAGAATTGTAATTCATAGCAAACATTTAAATAATTTTGACTTCAGCATAAAAAATAAAACATTAATACTAATGTTTAAAGAAAACTTAGAAATTACAAATTTATTTAAATCATTATCTTTAGATGCCAATAAAACTACTACTTCTAAAAAAGATAACACTAAAGAAAGTAAAGAAGTAAATGATAAAAAAAAGATAATGCAAGAACAAGATAGCGTAGTTGCTAAAGATAATCAAAATAAAGTAATAGTCATAGATCCTGGCCATGGAGGAAAAGATTGTGGTGCAAAAACTGGAAAGATTTGTGAAAAAATCATAACTCTAAATATAGCAAAAAAAGTAAAAGAAGTATTAAAAAATAGAGGATACAAAGTATATATAACAAGAGAAAGTGATAAATATATAAGCTTAACAAATAGAACCAAAATGGCTAATGAAAAAAATGCTAATATTTTTGTATCCATACATGCAAATTCACTAGAAAAATCATCAAAAAACTATAAAATTGCAAGTGGAATTGAAACATACTTCCTATCAACAGCAAGAAGTGAGAGAGCTAAAAAAGTAGCTGAAGCTGAAAACAAAGATGATATTGAAGTAATGAATTATTTTTCAAAACTATCATTCCTAAATTCTATTAACTCTCAAAGACTTATAGCATCAAATAAATTAGCTATTGATGTGCAATCAGGGATGCTAATAAATGCCAGGAAACTACACAAAAAAACTATTGATGGAGGTGTTAGAGAGGGACCATTTTGGGTATTAGCAGGAGCACTAATGCCCTCAATATTAATTGAGGTAGGGTATATGACAAATGAGAATGATTTAGCAAGATTGCAAAATAAAGAGTATCAATACTTACTAGCAATTGGCATTGCTGATGGAATAGATGGATATTTCTTAAAAAACTTCTAAGAGTTGGTTATGACGAGACAAAAAATTGAAATGACTTTTTCTTTGATGTTCTTCTTTTTTGCAATATTTTTATTTATTACCATAATGACATCAAGCTTTATTTCAAACTTTGATAATCTTCTTTTAATTATGCTAAAGCCCGGAGGATTCTTCATAACATTAAGTAGAATATTAATATTTAGTGGAATTTGCTTATCAATATACATGTATTTAAAAAATAAAACTAATAAAAAATTCTCGTTATTTGGTTTTGCAATATTTAGCACTATATTTACCTTTAGTATGTTATCAAATATAAATGATAATGAGCTAGATAGAATGATAAATATCTATAATTATAAAGATACAAATATCATTATAGAAAGTATTAAAAATATTATTGTTGATAGTCTTGTTTTTGTATATTTTATTTTAATTCCAGTGATTAGCTTTTTTTATAAAAAAAGGGTATATGATAGCTATTTTTATCAAACATATCTAAGAGAGATTGCTCCCTCACTTAATACTAGTATTATGTTTTTATTTGGATATAGTATAGAATCATATTCTTTTTCTAGCTTATATTCAGTCATTGATTTTATTTTAAATATATCTTTTATTGCTTTATTTTTGCGTATAGCATTTAATCTAAAGGATACTATAAGCTTTTATACAATTATGAATATATTACTTTTAATCATTGGCTTTATTATATTCTTACTATCAAGTGAAGTATTGTCTCGTGGAAATTTATATTATATTGGAATATTTTTTTATAGCATTGGTTTATTACATTGGTATTTAAATATATCATTAAAAATGAAAATATAAATGCAAATTATTGACTTTCTAAAAACTAATAATAAAACGATAGCAATAGTAGAATCTTGCACAGGAGGATTATTAAACTATCAGTTTAGCAAAGTTATTGGAGCATCTAGTGTATATCTTGGTGGTATAATTAGCTACCAAGATATAATTAAAAATAAGGTTCTTGGCATTGATGAAAATATTATTAAAAAATACACACCATATAGCTTTGTTGTGTTAGACTTAATGCTTGAGGGAATAATTAACTTGATGGATTGTGATTTTAGCATTGCTACAAGTGGTATTGCAGGTCCTAGCGGTTATAGTGATGAAAATCCTATTGGAAGCGTATATATCGGTATAAAACAAAAAAACCACCCAAGCATAAAAATAAAGAAAATATTTAATGGAAATAGAGAGGATATCCAACTTCAAGCATCTTTATTTGCAATAGATTTTTTTACTAATAATTTTATAAATAAAACTAAAACAAACTCTGCTCTATAAAATCATCTTTAAGCATATTAGATAATGTATCTTGTTCTACTCCATAAACGATAAAAAAGTGAAATTTATCAAGTAAAAAATAGTCTGTTAATTCTCTATTATTATTATATTTTTTAGTTGTTATATTTTTATCTATATCTTTATTTGTTAGCAAAAGTGCTCTTCCCCAAGACGCCCCTAAAACAAAATCAATATATTTATTAAGCAAAGCTTTGTCTTTGGTTGCATAAACAAATCTCATAGACTGCCCATACCTTACTCTTTTACCAAATGAGTTAATAAAAATTGGTAAAAACATAGCCTCACTAAAGCTAAAATCAAGGTGTTTTATCTTACAAAAATAAACTATTTTATTTATATGTTTAGTAAAAATTAATGGTATGATAATATCATAAATTTGATTTTCATATTCTATTTTACTCTCAAATAATGTTTGTCTTAAGATTTTAAAATATATTTTTTTTGTATTTTTTATAGTCTCTACTTCAAAAAATAAAACTTCAAAATTAATAATTATTATTTTGTAATACATAGATTCTAAAAGTTCATCTACATTACTAGCAAATTTAACTTGCTTATTTTTAATAATATGTGATGATAATTTAAAGGTGATATTATCACAAGAATAAATCTCTAAATTATTAACGACTTTAATATATTTGAAAAATTTAAAAATTGCATTATCAATATTTTCAACTAGAATCCAACCTACTTCATTGTCATCAATTTCTACAAAAGTATCACTAATTATTGCATATGCACCATTTTGTAAAGCTTTTTTTATATCATTTTTATCTCTAGCTACAAAAATATCACCATTTTTTAAGTTAGAAATTTTAGTAGTAATATCACCTAAAAATGAAATTGATGGTTTATTTAAAAGTTTGCCAGATATTATTTCTACAAAATTTTCTAAATGCAATTTAGCAAACCTTACTTCCGTGCTTAATATTTAATCTTAAAAGCTCAAGATTTCCATCGCTATCCTCTGCTGTTAGAAGCATACCTTCACTTATTATACCTCTAATTTTACTTGGCTTTAAGTTGATAATAGCACAAACATTTATACCAACCAAATCAGATTCTTTATAGAAATTAGCAATCCCAGATACAATCTGCCTTACTCCAAACTCACCAAAATCTATACTAAATACTAAGAGTTTTGTAGAATCTTTTACTTTTTTTGCACTTAAGATTTTACCAATACGAATATCTAACTTATCAAATTGCCTTAAATTAACCTCTTCTTTAACTTGTTTGTCTTTAATTTCTTTAGTTTTATTTAATTGCTCCTCTTTTACCTCAAGCTTTGGGAAAAGTGGTGGAATCTTTGTTAAAGTAAATTTTTTAATCATTTTAGATTCCTTTATTATATCTTTATAAAAACTCTCATTAATACCCAAGGATTCCATAATCTTAATAGAGCTTTGCGGTAAGATAGGATAAACCATTAAAGCCCCTTTTGCTAAAATATTTGCAATAAATACAAGTAAAGAGGATACATCTTTCTTGTTATTCTTAATCATCTCCCAAGGAGAATGTTTTGTGATGGTTATATTTGCTATATCAAATATACTCCAAAGTTCTTCTAAATATTTATTTGGCATCATATTTTCCATATAAGAATCTAAAGAATTGATAATATTATTAACATTATCAATCTCATTTTCAAACAAACTAAAATCACTAGATTCTATATTAAAATTAAAATATTTCTCACTCATTCCAAGCAATCTATTTAACAAATTTCCTAATTTATCACTTAACTCAGAATTAGCCCTTTTAGTCAATGCCTTAATGCTAAAATCCCCATCTTGTCCAAAAGAAACCTCACTAATTAAAAAATATCGCATAGTTTCTAATCCATAAGTATCTGCTATTTCTTTAGGATTTACCACATTACCAACGCTCTTGCTCATCTTTGCTCCATCTATAAGCCACCATCCGTGTGCATAAATTTTCTTTGGTAATGGAAGGTTTAAGCTAAATAAAAATGCAGGCCAATAAACTGCGTGAAATCGCAAAATATCCTTTCCAACAAAATGTGTAGCATCATCAAAAAGCTTCATTTTATTTTCTTTATTATTACCAAAACCTAATGGTGTAATATAGCTAAGCAAGGCATCTAGCCAAACATAAATAATATGTTTATTATCATTTATAGATTTTGGTAACTCAATACCCCACTTAAATGTGCTACGAGTAATTGATAAATCACTCAATCCACTCTCAACAAATCTAATAACCTCATTTTTCTTATGTAATGGGAAAATAACATCTTGTTTATACCACTCAAGTAATTTATCTTGATACTTACTTAATCTAAAAAAGTAACTCTCTTCTCTTAAAGCAGTAGTCTCTTTGCCACAATCAGGACATAATAAATTATCTAATAATTGCCTTTTGGTAAAAAATGTCTCACAACTAACACAATAATTCCCTTCATAATAATCTTTATAAATATCACCATTACTAAACATTACCTCAAAAGCTTTTTTAACCCCAATATTATGATAACTATCTGTTGTACGAATAAAATAATCATAAGAGATATTAAAGCTATCCCAAAGGGAACGAAATTTAAAACTTATACTATCTGCATATTCTTGTGGAGATTTATTTTTCATTTTTGCAGAATTCTCAATTTTTTGCCCATGCTCATCTGTCCCTGTTAAAAGAATACAAGAATTACCCTTTAACTCTTGATACTTTTTAAACATATCTACCAATATTGTAGTATAGGCATGTCCGATATGTGGAATATCATTCACATAATAAATAGGTGTTGTAATATATTTTGTCATTATTATCCTTTATTCTGTCTCAAAGTTAAAAAATCCACTATTCCCGCCATTCATACTATTATAAACACTTTCTACATAAGAATTTCTAATCTCACAACCAATAACCTTAGAGCATTTCAAACAAGAATCTACATTATTATTAGTTTGACAGGATTTTAATTCATCTATTTTAATATCAAGCTCTTCTTTAAAATTACTTTGCATAAAACCTCTATTTATAAGCTAATTTTACTCTCTCAATCTCATATTTACTTCCAAAAAAGCAGGGCAAACTCTGATGAAGAGAATCTATTTCTAAATCTAATAATCTATTTTTACCATCAATTGCTTCTCCATAAGCCTTCTCAAATATAAATGCAAATGGAAATACCTCAAACAAGGCTCTAAGCTTGCCATTTGGAGCATCATTAGTGCTAGGGTAGCTAAATAACCCACCACCTTTTACTAATATGTTATGTAAATCTGGAACCATTCCACCAGAATATCTCAAGCGATACCCCTCTAAAAATAAGGATTCTATTAAAATTTTATGATTTGTAAGCCAACTTTTTTGTGTGCCTCCCGGTGCATTTAAATTGCCTTTTTGATTTAATACAAGATTTCCTATAAACCTCCACTCTACACCATCATAAACATAATGATTTACATCACTTTGAGCAATTACTATTTCTAGTCTAACACCATATAATACATATCCACTAGCTATTAAATTTTTAGCACTTAATTCATTATTATAGATTCCAAATATACTCCCAACGCTAAAGTTAGAATCTACAATAGAAGAACCATCAAGAGGGTCAAATGCAACAATATAAAACCCACTTCTACAATCCTTTTTATAAATTATCTCATTTTCTTCTTCACTACAAATTCCTTTAACTGAATCTAGCTCAAGCAAAACATCTTTAAATATATTATTTGATAAAACATCAATCTGAAGTTGCTTATCTCCTGTGCTATTTGTGCTATTTAAATATGTAAAATTACATTTACCAAGAAGACTATTAACTTCAATTGCGGCTTTTTTTATAGAAGAAAATATAGAATCTAGCATATTTAAACCTCCAACTTGTTTTTTATCAAATATCTAGCAATAATATAATAAATAATAGTTATGAATAAATCAATAAGGTCATGTAAAAATAATTCCGTAGTAGTAGCATTAAAATCCCATATTCTACCAAATGCTAAATACTTAATACTTAAAGATGCAATAGAAGAAACAAATAAAATCATAAAAAACAATAAGATACCAGTAATTGTTTTAAATCTAACAATTTTTCCTGTATTAAGAATTGCCAAAATTAAAAAAATAAGACAAATATTATTAATTATTGAAATAAATGTTTTCCACAATAGATAAAAAGAACTTATATCTTTTAACATAAAGAAGAATCTTGTATCCACAAAAGAATACAACCAAAGAGTAGTAATTACTATGCTTAATAAAACCCAAGTTGTGCTAACAATAATTTTAGAGCAAAGTATGTAATCTATACTTACAGGAATGCTAAGTGTTAAATATCCTTCACTTGAAAATAATCTTGAATAAAGTGATTTTAATATAATAATTCCTAAAAAAATAATATAGCAAAAAACACCAAGTAAAGTAATAAACATCATAATTACAGTAAATATTTTTATTACACTAGAGCTTGTATCAAAATAGCTATTATACCCAATATACTTTAGGCTAAAAATCAATACAAATAATATTCCATTAATAACCAATACAGGAAAAAAATATTCTAAAAATTCATATTTTAATACTTTTAAAAACCTCAAAACAACTCCTTAAAAATCTCTTCTAAATTATCATTATTAAATCTATTTTTTAAATTTACAATACTATCATTAGCAATTATTTCACCATATTTTAGGAAAATTGCAGATGAGAGAATATTTTGAACGCTAAATATTAAATGAGTTGAAATGATAATACTAGCATCTTTGCTGTAATTTTCTAGTATAAGATTAAATATTATATCTCTAGCCACAGGATCAACCCCAGCAATAGGCTCATCAAAGATATACAATTCTGCTTTTCTACTTAGAATTAGAATTAATTGTAATTTTTCTTTAGTCCCTTTAGATAAAGACTTAAATTTATAATCTAGCGAAATATTACAATCTTTTAAAAGAGATATTGCCTTATGTTTATCAAAATCATCAAAAAAATCCACAAAATAACCAATACATTTATTTACACTCCAAGAATCTGTTATAAAATTTACATCAGGGAGATATGCTATTTTTGCTTTAGATTCTATGTTAATTTTATCTCCAAGCAATATAACCTCACCTTCATAATTATTAATCAAACCAACAATAATCTTTATTAGTGTAGTTTTTCCTGAACCATTTGGACCAAGAAGTCCTACTACCTCTCCACTGTTAATATTAAACGATACATTATTTAAGGCATTTATAGTACTAAAATTTTTACTAAGATTTGTTACTTCTAAAAGTGGGCTCATTAAAGCTTCCTTAAATATAAAAAATTAAATTACGTAATTATAGCTTTAAAATATGTATTTTAGGTTTTTTTTACTATTATTAAGATGTTAAATTTATTATTTAAGGTTAGTTATGTTAATTGCTCCAAGTATGCTTTCAGCTGATTTTGGCAAACTCAGTGAAGAAATAGATAAGCTAAACAATACAGATTGTAACTATTTACACATTGATATAATGGATGGATATTTTGTGCCAAATATGACTTTTGGGAAAGGGATTGTAGAATCCATTGCAAAGCAAAGTAAAAAGCCACTTGATATTCATCTAATGGTAAAAAATACAGAATTTTTTATAAATATGTTTTTAGATATTAAACCTGAATTTTTAAGCATTCATATCGAAGAAGAAATCCATATAAATAGAATGATTAACTTAATTCAAAGTCACAATATAAAAGCAGGAATCGTGTTAAACCCACATACTCCACCACAATCCATTGAATACATAATCGAATATGTAGATTTAGTGCTTTTAATGTCTGTAAATCCTGGATTTGGAGGACAGAGCTTTATACCAAATGTTTTACAAAAAGCCTATATTGTAAAAAAAATGATTAATGATAAAAACCCAAATTGCTTATTAGAAATTGATGGAGGCATTAATAATAAAAATATTAATATAGTAAAAAAAGCTTTCATTGATATAGTAGTATCAGGAAATTATATCTTTAGCTCTAAAAACTATCAAAAAGCAATAGATTCTCTTAGATAATGACTTTAGCAAAAAAACAAGATTCTTTAGATATTTATAAAAATTATGATAATTTAATAGATATTTTATTAAAAAAAGACTTTATTGGAAAAAATGAATTTTTAGAAATATTAGATAATAATCTTGATTTTGAGATAAATTTTGAAATGGCTATATCATTTGGAATCCCACTTATAATAAAACATTCTAATATAGCTTTAAATGTTAAGCAAGATATTTTTAGTCAAATTTTTTGCATTATTGATATAGAAACCACAGGATTCTCTCCAAATAATGATGACATAATTGAAATTGGAGCAATAAAATATATAAATGGAAATATTATTGATAGATTTGAAAGCTACATTAATGCTAAAAATATACCACCAAAAATTACAGAAATTACAGGTATAACAACTAATGAAACAATAAATGCACCTAATATTAAAAATGTATTAGAAAGATTTAAGTTATTTTTAAAAGATTCTATATTTATGGCACATAATATAAACTTTGATTTTAACTTTATAAACGAAAAGCTTATATTGAATTCCATTCCACCTATGAAAAACCTAAAATTATGCACATTAAATCTTGCTAGAAAAACGATAGCATCAGAAAAATATGGGCTTGAACACTTAAATAAAGTATTAGATATAAACTATCCAACAAGACATCGTGCTTATGCTGATTGTATAATTGCTTTGAAAGTTTTTGAAAACAGTATTTTAAATCTACCTAATGAAGTAAAAAATGTAAAAGATTTATTGTATTTTGCAAATATGACAAAATATACTAAATAATAAAAGGTTTTTAATCTTTTATTATTTACCTTTTATTGTTATTTATAAATTTAGTGCAAATCTCTCCAAATTTTTCTTTTCCATAGATAAGCAAATATAGCCATTATAATCATAAAGCCAATTAAAATTTTACCAACAAATATTCTTTCATCTTTCTTGCTATCACCAATATTTTCTAAGTATTTAATTACTCTATCTTGGCTAACTTCATTTAAACCAATGCGTGGCATAGCTGCATTAGATAGAATTTTTTGTGGGTCATTAATAAATTTTTGTAAATTATCCTCTCCTCTACTCCTTATCATCATAGATAAATCAGGTGCTTTTGCTCCCATATATGCCGCAATGTTGTCTGAAGGAGTAAGAGAGAATACATTGTCATATTTTACACTATGACATCTATTGCAAGCACTAATAAATACTTCTTTATTGGTAATATGCTCTTTTAATGCGTTTAATTTTGCTTCATTATTATTTTTTTGAAAAGCTTCAACCTTAGATTTATATTCACTAGATTCTAATACCTGTGCCTGTAAATTCTTCTCTCCTATACTTTTAAAATATGCAACTATATCACCCAATTCTTTATCACTAAGTGGAGAGGGTGGCATAGGAAAAAACTTATCATTGCCAAACTTATGACCTAATTTAAGAGTTTTTACAGGATCTTTAATAAGATTTGCTAAAAAATTCCCATCATATAAAGCACCAATATTTGATAAATCAGGTGGAATAACTCCATAAGCCACGATTGCATCTTCTTTTGACATCATCATAGGAAAACCTTCTTTTTCTATACTATGACAAGAAACACAAAAAGTAGTAGCTAATGTTTTTCCATTTTCAACACTGCCTTCTGTTGGCAACTTTTCTAAGTCGCTAAATTTAAAATCTGCTGGAGTGGTATGTGGGTGAAATACAGAGTGAGCTAATGGCTCTACCCCCCAATATAATATCCCAACTACAATAATAACAAAGGCTAAAATTTTAAGCTCTCTTAAAGCACTCATTTTACACCTCCATTCGATTTTCTCTCAATCATTGTTATAATAGGTAGCATTATAATTAAAAGTATAAATACGATAGCCGCTATAAATCCTACATAATTATTTATGCCCTCTGGAGGTAATTTTCCAAATATAGTTAGAACAATTAAATCAGCTATTAAGACAAAAAACCATATAAAAAATAAGGGTCTTTTATGTGCTGGAGCAACAACAGGGCTTCTATCCAAAAATGGTAATGCAAATAAAATAACTTGTGCAAAACCAAAAAATATTAATCCTAGAGTTTCACTCATATAAAAACCTCTTAAAATCTCATAACTCCATAAGAAATACCATTCTGGATAAATATGTGCTGGTGTTTTCAAAGTATCTGCTGGATCAAAGTTAATAGGGTCCATTGCAAAGTTATAATTAAAACATATCAAATAAACAAAAAGTATCATAAATGTGCAAATTACAAATATATCCTTTGATAAGAAATCTGGCCAAAATGCAACTACTTTAGAATCTTTCTTATTTCCATTTTTATACTTTTCAACCTCTTTATCAAAATCTAACTCTTCCCCATCTTGATTATTTACATGAGGAATTCTTAGTGAATAAAAATGAGTAACTATCAAAAGCATAATAGCAAGAGGTAGTAAAAACACATGCAGCATAAAAAATCTTGTTAAAGTAGCATCAGCTGGTATAAAATTACCTCTTATCCATACAACTAAATCAGGTCCAATAAATGGGACTTTGCCAAATAAATCTGTAATAACTTTTGCAGCCCAATAGCTCATTTGCCCCCAAGGTAGCATATATCCACTAAAAGCTTCTGCAGAAAATAATACAAAAAGTATCATTCCTGTTATCCATATCATTTCCCTGCCTCTTTTATATGAACCATAATAAATTGCAACTAACATATGAATATATATAATCAAAAAAATTAATGATGCACTAACTGCATGTGCATGCCTCCAAAGCCAACCATACTCAACCTCACTCATTATAGTAAAATTTACACTATCAAAAGCAAGTTTTGTATCTGGCTTATAATACATCAACAAAAAGATTCCAGATACTACCAATACGCTAAAAAGAACTGTCAAAACAACTCCCATAGCCCAAAGAAAATTAATATTTTTTGGAATCCAATATTCTGTCATTAATACTTTTGTAAGTTTTCTTACTGCTAGACGTTGGTCTAACCAATCTATAAAGCCATCAGCTTTTTTTATCTCTGCCATTCCATCTCCTTTATGCTTTTATTAATTGCTTGTATATTTCACCTTCTTCACCAAGCACTAACTTTGTTCCATCGATATTAAAAGGTGGTATTTGCATAGGTTTTGGTGGTGGTCCAGACATATTTACACCAGAATCATTAAAGACACCTCCGTGGCAAGCACAAACAAATTGCTTTTTTTCTGAATGATATTGAGGAATACAACCTAGGTGAGTGCAAACCTGCAAACCTACGCTATAAATCTCGCCATTAAGTTCAAAATCTCTTCCATCTACCTTAGGAACATCTGCACTTTTTTTAATGACATAAACAGGCTGACCTCTCCATTCAAAAGTTTTTAATTCCCCTATTTTAAGCTGTGAAATATCAACTGTTGTAAAACCTCCTGATACCACACTAGGAAGCGGGTCCCAAGTTTTTTTCATAGCAACTAATGACCCTACAACTCCAACTGTTGTTATGGCACCTAGACTCATACCAAGAAAGTCTCGTCTATTAATACTATCTCCCATTTATCCCCCTAATAATTTAAAAATATTTAAAAACAAAATTTGCATTATATGAAATTTATTATAAAAAGTTACTATAAATTGCTATTTTAAATTTTGCACTAAGCTCATTTAGTAAAATTTTAATTTTATTACTCTCTCTTATGTAAATATGCTCTGAAATATGGCTACTGTCATAAAAGCTTTGACATAAATCTAATATCCCAAAATCCTCAACTAATGCTAAATCCTGCCTTTTATATAAAACTTTTTTAGAGCCAATATCAATAAAAGCCTTATCTAAAAATAAGAATGGAACATTATATGTAATATCACTTTTACCAAAAAACATATCAAGTTTTTTATTAAATGGATTTATAATTTGGTGTTTATGAAAGATTCTAAGACTAAAATCATTTCTATTTATTTCGCTACCATAATCACAAACTAAAAAAATAAATTTAAAAGATTCTAATATTTTGCAAAATTTAAAATAACTTAGTGGAATCTCACCCTTTTTAATCCCAAAGCTACTAGCTAAATTTATAATATCTATATTAGCACTCTTAAAAATAATTTCATTATTTTCTATAAAAGCCATTTTGTTATTATCAAACAGCTCACAAGGCAAAGCATCAAATAGTTCATTTGCAATAAAAAATATATTAGAATCATTAATTATATTTTCCAACCCTCTAACAACTCTAATTTTTAAGCTAGATTCTACTAAATGATTAGATTCTACTAATATAAACTCACAATTTTCTACTACATTAACACTTATAGCATTTAAAAACTCATAAATATCATTTAATAAATTTAGATTATTTCCACCAATATCAATAATTTTTAGTGGTAATTTAAGATTTCCATTTTCTAAATTTTTTAAAATATAATTTGCAATAGAACCACCAAAAAATTTACTAGAAGTAACTGATGTATAGAAATCTCCATTTTTACCAATTTTGGCATTTTTATAATAAGAACTAACCCAACTTTTAAAATACTCTGAAAAAATAATCATTATTTTAGACTATCTAATGCCTTTGAAAGCCTATAAAAACCTTCATATATTTCATCTTTTGTAATATTTATAGCAGGTAGAAACCTAAGCGTTGAATTACCAGATTTAAGCAATAATAGGTGATTATCTCTAGCTTTATTAATGATTTTTGATAAAGTCTCATCATTAATTATCTTTAAACCTCTCATAAATCCAATACCACTTACTTCTTTGATAAAATCATATTTATTAGCGATATATTCTAATTTATCATTAAAAATATCAATATTTTCTTTTAATTTATTGCTTTTTTTATAGGATTCTAGGGTATCTAATACGCAAATAGCGGCACTTGTAGAAAGAGGATTTCCTCCAAATGTACTTCCGTGGTCACTTGGAGAAAAAATATCAACTTTATTTGTCATAGTAGCACCAATAGGAATCCCTCCTGCAAGACCTTTTGCAATGCTAATTACATCAGGGCTAATATTATATAAATTTGAGGCTAGAAACTCTCCACTTCTATAAATACCACTTTGAACCTCATCAATCATTAATAACACATCATTTTGCCTACAAAATTGCTCTAATTCTAATATAGAATCTTTTGGAATAGCATAAACTCCGCCCTCACCTTGAATTAACTCTAAGAGTATTCCAACAACTTCTTTGTCATTCTTTGCTATTTTTATTGCCTCGCTAACATTACTAGCATATAAAAACCCATCTGGAAATGGAGAAAAATGCTTATGCATCTTATCTTGCCCGCAAGCTTTAAGGGTAGCTATGCTCCTTCCATGAAAGCTATTTTTTAATGTAATAATTTTAAAGCGAGAAGAATTTTTGCCATATTTTCTTGCAATTTTTATAGCACATTCATTAGCCTCTAGCCCAGAATTACAAAAAAATACTTTCATTTTATATAAACTCAAATCAACCATTTTCTTTGCTAACTTAACTTGAGATTCTATTAAAAATAGATTTGATAAATGTATCAATTTTGATGCTTGAGTATTGATAGCATTGATTAATTTTTTATTATTATGCCCTAGTGAATTAACTCCAATTCCGGAGGTAAAATCTATATATTCAATATTATTATTTGTATAGATTCTAGAGCCATTACCATAAACAAAATGTGTATAATCCCTAGAATAAGTATTTAATATGTATTCTTTATCTAATTTTTCTAAATTATCCAATATGTAACTCCTTGTAAAGTTTAATTGCAAATCTATCTGTCATTGATGCAATATAATCACTAACTATACGATGATGTTTAAATCCTGCATCTATCTTATCTTTTAATTCTCTTGGCAATAATCCCCTATCATTCATAAAATCATCAAACAAGCTTCTAATACATAGCTTTCCAAAGGACATTTTCCTCTTTATTTCCTCGTGGCGATATAAATTTTTAAATAAAAGCTGCTTTAACTTTGATAGGCTATTTGCAATATTTGGACTATATTTTATTTCTTTATTAGTTTTATAATTTTTTATAACATCTTCTATTAACAGACAAATTAGAGATGAAACAAAGCGATATTTAAAAATTTTATCTCTTCTATCAATGCCTTCTTTTGCGATATTTTCAAAAAGTAATCTTACAATCTCATTTTCTTCTAACATTTCAAATTCAATTAATTTATGCTTTATACCATCATCTATATCATGGCTAATATATGCTATCTCATCACTTAAATCAACAACCATTGCCTCCAACATTGGACTTAACTCTATGCTAAAAGCATCATTTAAATTTTTACTAAAAAATGGCTTTTTATATGGTGTTGAATGCTTCAATACACCCTCTAATGTAGCAAAAGTTAAATTAAGCCCATTAAAATCTTTATATCTTTTTTCTAACTCGCTAATCACACGAAAGGATTGAAAATTATGCTCAAATCCATTTTTAAATCCAGATTCTTTTAAAATCCTATCTAATTCATCACCACCAGAATGCCCAAATGGAGAATGCCCTAAATCATGAGCAAGTGCTATTGCTTCAGCTAAATCCTCGCATAAATCACAATGTTTAGCAATAGCCCTAGCAATTTGACTAACCTCAATACTATGAGTTAGTCTAGTTCTAAAATAATCACCCTCAATGTTTAAAAAGACTTGTGTTTTATATTCTAATCTTCTAAAAGAGCTGCAATGTATAATTCTATCTCTATCTCTTGCAAATGGCTCTCTAAAATCATCTTTAAAGCTATAAAATCTATGTGTAGGACTATATTGTTTCATATAAAACCCTCTAATTAATTATCAAAGTTTGTCATTTTATCAAAATTAATTTAGAATTATGTTTTGATAAAATTTAAAAAAAGGTTGGATATGGAGTTATTAAGCAAAGCTTTTGGAGACTATCAAACAAATTGCTATATTTTAAAAACAAAAATAGGAGATTTTATAATAGACCCGGGCGTAGAATCTACAACTTGGATAAATGAAAATACAAATAAAGCAATTTGTATTTTAAATACTCACGGACACTATGATCATATTTGGTGTAATAAAGAACTAAAAGATATATTTAATATCCCTATTTTTTGCCCAAAAGAAGATGCTTTTATGTTAGAGAGTGATTGTTTCAACTTAGGGCTAACCACTTGCAAACCTGATTTTTATGTAGAAAATGATGAAATATTTTATTTTAGCAAAAGCGATAATGGAAAAATAAATATAGAATCTAACAAAGATATTAAGAAAAACAAAGACAAAATAAAAGTAGAATATATGTTTTTTCCCGGTCATACTCCGGGATGCTCTATGATAAAGATAGGAGAATATATTTTTAGTGGAGATTTTATATTTTATAGAAGTATTGGGAGAAGTGATTTTCCATATTCAAACACAAAAGATATGCAAAAATCCTTAGAAAAATTTGCTCAAATACAGTATGATATGATGCTTTATCCAGGACATGGAAAAAGCACTACAATAAAAAATGAACAAAAAAATCTACATTTATATATGAGGTAATTTTATGTTAAATGAAAGTGACAGATTCCGCTATATTAGACACTTAATGTTAGATGATGTTGGAGAGGATGGACAAGAAAAGTTGTTTAATGCCTCAATTCTTATAATTGGCGCAGGAGGACTTGGTTCTCCAAATGCACTATATCTAACTGCTGCTGGAATTGGAGAGATTGGAATTTTGGATTTTGATAAGGTTGATTTAAGCAATCTTCAAAGACAGATTCTTCACAATATGGATAATCTTGATAAATTCAAAGTGGATTCTGCTAGAGAAAAATTAAGCAAAATAAATGATAGAACTAAGATTAACTTGCATTATGATAAAATTAATACAAATAATATATCTGATTTTATAAAAAAATATGATTTTATAATTGATGCAACCGATAATTTTGAAGCAAAATTTTTGATAAATCAAGCTTGTATTACTAATAATAAGCCTTACTCTCACGCTGGGATTTATAAGTTTTGTGGAAATGCAATGACAATTATACCAAAAACCAGCTCTTGTCTTACTTGTGCATTTGAAGCTCCTCCACCAAAAGAAATGGATTCTTTTTTTAAAGCTGGGCTTTTTGGGGTAGTGCCGGGAGTTTTGGGCTGTATTCAAGCAAGTGAAGCTATAAAATATATCTTAAATATAGGAGATTTGCTTACAAACAAACTTCTTAGTATTGATTTAAAATCAATGAATTTTAGAAAAATAGATGTAAAGAGAAATATTAATTGTAAAATTTGTGCAAAATAAAAACACAAAAAGAAAGTTTAATATGAAATTGAGAATTATAAAAACAAGTATAATTTTTATTAGTGTATTTTTAATATGTCTTTTAATTTCTAGTTTTTTATGGATAACCAACAATTATAGTAACGATATAAATATAGATGCTGTGATTTTTCACATTAAATATCCACTTGTTGGGGTGAATAAAATATTTATATATAGCTATATTTTGCAAGCTACACTCCCTAGCTTTTTAGTAGCAATATTTTATTTAAAAAATCCAAAGCTAACATTATTTATAATATCTATTTTTATCATTATATTATTAATATTTTCTTTAGAGTTTCAATACCTAAAACCAATATCAAATATGCAAAATACGACTATTATTGGATTAATTAATATTAAAATAATAGGATTGTATTTTAAATCATTTATATTTAATGATGATTTTGGAATTGTATATATTTTAAAAACATTATTGCTAATGATTACAATAGCACTATTGTTTTTAATTTTAATTAAGATATTTAACTTAAGTTTTAAATTTTATAGAAGATACAAAATATTGCATAAATTTTCTATTGCTTTAATTTTTTTGTATAGTTTTTATGTGATAAATGATTTAAATATTTATAAATTCTTAAAGCCAAAAAAATACTCTAATTTTTATGAACAAAATTACATTATTCCTACAATAGAGCCTAGCAAAAACACTAATAATCTAATAATAATCCTAGCAGAATCCTTAGAAACTTCATTTGCATCTATGAATGATTCTATACTAAATTCTAAAGAAGTGGAGAAAATAAATAACCTTATTCCAAATCTCTACAACTTAGCAATAAAAAATATTAATTTTAGTAATAACAATTCATTTGGTGGGATAATTCAAACCAACAATACAAATTGGACTATTGCAGGGACTACTGGCTATTTATGTGGAATACCACTAAATATGCCTCCTCAAGTATCACCAAAAAAATTTCTAACTAATGCTATTTGCATTAGCGACATATTAAACAATATAGGCTATTATCAATTAGCTTTATTAGGCTATGATTCAAATTTTGCTGGTTCAAAATATTTTTTTGGAGAACATAAAATTAATTATTTTGATATTTTTGATTTAAGTAAGAATTATGAGACTAAAGAGGGCTTTTGGGGAATAGCAGATTCTAATATATTTGATATTGCAAAAAAGGTTTTAAGTAGTTATAAAAAAGATTCTCCTTTTGTGTTATATATACCAACTGCTGATACCCACTTTCCAAATGGTTATGTTGATAAAGATTTTTGTAGTGATTTAGAGTTTGGTTACTCTAGTGCTATAAAGTGTTCTGATAGAATTATAAG
>NZ_NXLP01000091.1:0-4265 GCF_003364125.1 Helicobacter sp. MIT 14-3879 | reverse complement strand
GACGCCCTACTAAGAAATTTGGTGCAAATATAAGTTATCAAATCACACAAGGCAATGCCCATTCTGATGCTTTCTCAATGACAAATTATCATCTCTATGATGAGAGTACGAGAGATAGCTTCCTAGAATCTTATGATGATAGCAATCAACCCCATTTTATCAAGCATTTGGTAAGAGCGCAGGTAGAATCTCAACTGCATGATACTTTTGGTTTGATTGCTGCCTTTAGTATGACACAGAGTATTATCCCTCTGCGTAGGAGCAATAATGACCATTTAGGTAGCTGGGCAACTCCCGTAGACCCAAATGACCAAGGCAGTGCCACGCGCAATCAAACAAGGCAAATCTATAATTATTTTCTTAAAACTTATTATGACCCTAGTGAAAACGTGCGCTTAGAGCTTACTTATACCTATGCACCCCAATATGATTATCGTTTTATTGTTGGAACAAAAGATGATGAGTATCACTTTGATTCAGGCGGGCATCAACTTGGCTTGAAAACCACTTGGGACAATGGTTTAGGCACACTTACCCATGTACTTGGCTATTCATTTTTAGAAAATTCAGTTACCACTAACTTTCATGCAACAAAGTATTGGCAGGCATCAGATTCTAAGCATTGGAGTAATTGGGCAACATGGGTAAGGAGTGGGGGATATGCACCTAGCCAATCTATTCAACACACACTAGGCAACAAACTTATTCAAGATTTTACACCTTTTGAGTTTATTGGCACACAGCATGTTTTTCAGGCGGGATTAGAAATAAACTATCAACACGCAAGCTTTGGATTCTCTAAGCCCTATGATTCTGCGGTGAAAACTTCTACCTTTATGACTCAAGCACAACAAGCTCTCTGTGCGCAAACCAATGGCGAGTGGTGCGACACAGCTAAGGCTTATGACCCAAGAGGATTTGAAAAACTTGATGGTGTCAATGTTGTAGCAAATCCTCATGGAGTGGGAGCTATTTGGAATTATGGGCAGTATTTTCATACCATCACACGATTTGTTTCAGACAGAACAATTGCTTTGCATGATGTAGCCTTTGCAGTGTTTTTCCAAGACGATATGCAGATTCCATTAGGGAAGCTAGGTTCTCTCAATATTCGCGCGGGGGTGAGGTTGGATACAGATTCTTATATGGGGAAATTTACTGCAGGGCATCGATTGTCGCTTAATTATGAAGCACCATGGAATGCAGGAGACACAGGCAGAAACTTTGCCACACAACTCACAACAGGAGTAAATCGCTATTATGGGCGCAACCTCTTTGCTTATCGTTTAGCAGATGGTAGGAATACTCTAAAGACTGATATAAGGCGCAATAGCCCTGATAAAACATGGGAAGAAGTATTAGCAGAGGGCAGAATCTGTACCCCTAGATACCGCGACCCACAGACTAATGAATGGATTTATGATTCTAATTGCAGAGAAACTTATGCAAATTCTGTTAAATTTGAATCACTCAAAGTCCCTTATGTCGATGAGTTTTTGGTGGGTTATGCGCAACATTTATATGATTGGAATGGGGGCATAAAATATATTTATCGTGCAGGCAGAGATGAGATACGTTATGTGCGAAGCGATTATGTAGGATTACCAACAGATTCTCATTATGCTAGCACCTATTATACTTATACTAATGAGGGTAAATCTTGGATACATGTTGTTACACTTGTGATTGAAAATCATAAACCCATAGAATTTTGGGGTATGAAGCATTTTGTTTTGTTTGCGTTTGATTGGAATGGGGTGAAGAGAAATTTTAATGATTATGCTAGCAGCGCAACGCTCCACCAGATTCAAGACAATGAGATAGTATGGGAGGGGCAAGTTGTGCCTTATTCACAAAGACCTGCAAGTAACTTTATGCGTCCTTATACTTTGAGATTAACCACAACACATACTTTTAATATTGGGCGTACAAAATGGTTATGGCACAACTTTTTTCGTTATAGAAGTGACTATGATGCTATGGCAAGAATCCATATTGCTGGGAGACAATACATTGGTAACTTAGCAGGACGGGAACATGCACAATATGACCCAGCACATAATGACAAAGACCAATATATTGCTCAAAGAATTCGCAAGGCATTTACTTGGGATATGCGCATAGGCTTTGAAGTAACACTAGGGAAGGGAAATATCTTGTATATGAATATGGATATTTATAATGTGCTAGATGCGCAAAATCCCACTATTCTCACTGCAAATTATGCAGGAGATTCCTCTGCGCCTACCATCGGTTATGAAGTGGGCAGACAATTTTGGATACAAGTGGGGTGGAAGTTGTAGGGAGACATTATCTGCACTCTGTCATGTTGCAAAAGACAGAATATCTTGTTAGTAAGGTGTTATTGCATAATGAGGCAAAGTGAAAGACTTGTGTGGTAAGTTGTTGTGTTTTCAAATAAAACTTCTAACACATTAGTTAGTCATAAAATACCATCTAAAAACTTAAATTTGGAGACTATTCAATTACTTGTGTTTTAACATTTGATTAAGTCCATTTGTAGATGAACAACTCATAGAGTTAGGACTGCTTCGCTACGATTGCCCTCATTGATTTTTTCGCTTCGCTCAAAAATTGGAGCGATAGAGCATTCTAACAGGAATCTTAATCAAATTTAGATTTATGAATGTATAAGTAACAAAACAAAATCTTTATGAATGAAGAGGAGTTTCGTAACTTAGTTTAAAATAGAATCTGCTTATGGTGTGATTGTATTGCGATGAGGTTAATAGTTATTTTACGTTTTTATCTTGTTGCATATCCTGTGGATAGTAATTAATGATGGGTTCTGCTAAACTGTAGTGGGGATACTTAATACTGTCTAAGACAATTTGTGCCATTGAGAGATTATCAAAATTAAAGACTAAAGGTGCAAGAAAATTAATAGTGGAACGTTCGATGGGGTTTTGCATAACCATAATATTGGCAGTTAAGATATTCTTGCTATTTTCTAAATCTAAGAGTAGTTTTAATGCCATAGGCACTTCAAATTCATAATCGCGCAAAGCAAAGGGATTTACTAAAGTAAAAATAGGTGTAGCGTCATTCGCATTAGTTAATCGTAAAAAAATATCATCTAATTTTTCTAACTTCATCTTATCGACATGCTCAAAACCTAAGATTGGGGATTTTACTTCAAAAATCATAATATTCTCCATAAAAATTAGCAAATAAAAATTATACCAAAACATTAGTATAGCATGTGGGTAGAATAATCATTTAGCAAGACAATATTCTACCAAAAAGTTTATAAATATGCAAAATATAAACATGAATTTTCTATATAATAACGGATATTTTTTTAGGAGTATTGCATTTGATACCAAAAATTTTAATGTGCATGAGACTGAGACAGAATCTAACCCTGCAGTATTCCTTGTTTCTAATACTGTTTTCTTCTGTTCTCCTTTATTCTGGTTGTTCAAAGAACAAAGAAGTTATCTATAACCAACCTGCTAGTTTTTGGTATGAAGGAATCTTTAAGAACATTCGGCTAGGCAATCTTGAAACTGCAGATAGCTACTTTTCATCATTGCAAAGCGAACATCTGAATTCCCCCCTTTTGCCAGAGGCAATGCTTGCTCTAGGGCAAGCACATCTAAACAATGAAGAATACGTCCTGTCAGATTTTTATTTTAAAGAATACCTTAAGCGATTTGGTAGCTCTAGTAATGCAGATTATATTAATTATCTAAGGTTAAAATCACATTTATATGCCTTTAAGAATAGCTCTAAAGATCAGCAATTTATGAGTGAAAGTATTGCTCTCATACAAGATTTTATAGAAAAATATCCTCACAGTCGTTATATTGCATTTGTCCATGAAATGGAAGTAAAATTTGTACTCGGGCAAAATGAGCTCAATACTGCCATTGCTCGTGTTTATGCTAAGAATAACAAAAAAGAAGCAGAACAAATATATAAAGACAGAATTGATTCTGACTTGCAGCAAGCAACAAACCCTAAACCTTCAAAGGTCCCTTGGTACATGGTGCTTTTAAACTGGTAACCATAAAGAAACTTATAGAAATAAAGGATAAGAATGCAAGATAATCAACCAATTACATTGCCTGTTATTGTCGAAGATGAAATGTTTGTTTTTCCCTTTACTATCGCTCCTATTTTTATAGCCGATAAGTCCAATATTGCTGCAGCTAAAATAGCAGAAGAAAGAGATGACACTGTGTTTGTTGTGTGTGCAAAAAATAATCATAAAGACAAAGAGAATGAGATTCAATTTTATG
>NZ_NXLP01000090.1:0-4278 GCF_003364125.1 Helicobacter sp. MIT 14-3879 | reverse complement strand
TTTAACTGGCTCTTTTAGATATAAATCTTGCCAAGCTTTAAATTCTAAATAATTTGAGCTTTGTCCTGTTTTTAATGTAGGGTCTAGGTAAATGGGTTTGTAGTTTATATAGGGGGAGGTTCTTAGGATTTTATCTGCTTGTAAGATAGCTTTGGAATATTCTTCGGTGTATTTGCCTGTTGGCTCATCACTAGGATCAAAATCTATTTCGTTTGTATTTTTATCTACATGTAATATTGCTCCATCAGGCGTATAAACTTCATATGTTTCACTCATTTAATCTCCTTTATCCTATATGTAGTCCATCTTTCATTATTATAGTCGTAGCTAATCTCCCTACAAGTTTGGGTCTTTTTTCTTGAGTGTCTTTTGCGGAAATATTTTGTTCATCAGATTTTTCATTAGAATCATCTCTGTCTCTACTTTCTCTCTGTTGCTTTATAGTTTTTATTTCTAGCCCCACATACAAAGCCTTAATATTATTCTCTCCTATGATATTTAAAGCTCTTAAAAATTCTCTATGTTTTTCTAAGTTTGGAGTATTGTCTTTTAAATTGGTATTGAAACAATCCCTATAAACATCATCAAGATAATTCATCGCAGTATGGTAGGCGTCTATGACTTTAAGCTCCTCCCTTTCTTTTGAGCGGTATTGATTATATAAGTCTTGCTTTCTCTCATCTTGATTGATTCTTTGCATTTTTTTATTAAACTTTGCTAGATTTATTTTGATTTGCTCACTTGCTTTTGGTGGAGCTTTAAACTCGCCCTCCTCGTGTTTAAGCTTTAAGAATCTTGGGCGAGTGGGTAAATCTTGTGTATATGCTCTTGTATTAAAAAACTCTATATCATTTAATGCTTTACATTTATCATTCATTCCCCTTAATTCATCAAGGCATAGATAGGCAAGGAGTTTGTTTAAAAGATAATTCCTCGTATTTGTAGTTTTTATACCCTCATAACAATAAAACAAAGAATCAATATCCCCAAAAGCTCCTGTTCTAAGCTTACCTCCTATCATCATATTGACAAAATTAAAGGATAGAAAAGTATTATTCACAAGCATAGGATAGAATACACCCTCATTTTGTCTTTTAAGCACATAAGGAGGATTGTATTTGTAAGAGAGTTTTGTAAAGCTTAAGCGTTCAAACTCTTTTTTGCTCTTTTCATAATGTGTAATAAAAAGTTGATTAAAAATATTGAGACCAACAGCTTGTGGAAGACTTTTAAAAAAATCTTTTATGGTATCTTTTGCATAATCTTTTAAAAATATATTTTTATAAAGTCTTTGACCTATTTTATCAGATTTTTCTAAGTCTTGTATATTTTCACTGCTTAGAGTTACAACAGAGTTTTGAATCAGTTTTATGGCTTGGACAAAAGATTTTCTTTTTAATGATTTAAACTTTTGTGCATTTTTATTTTTCCTATTCATTTGACTATTGATATTCATATTATTATGATAAACAATATAAGCTATATAGGCTAAACCCAATTCTTCAAATAATACTTCTTTTAGGGTTTTTATTTTATAGGAGACAAAAAGTTTAACAAATTTTTTGCTTATATTAAAAGAGTTTAAATCTAAGAGAAGTGAGGCAAAGGGGAAAAATGAAGTAATAAAATGTTCTATCATAACCTGCAAAGATTCGCTTACTTTTAAATCTTCCTTTGGTTTTTTCTTTTGCAATTTTTCTTCTAATTCTTGGAGTTTGTTTTCTAAAGCATCTAAATTATCCGAACTATCTTCATTTAAACTTTCTTTGCTTGGATTCTCTAAAAACTCTTCTAATATTCCCTCCAAATTAATCTCATCTGTGTCCTCTTGATTTTCTAGTTCTATAACAAACTCTTCTATACAAAAGACTTCTTGACTATCTTTTAATAACTTTTCTTTTCTTTGCTTAGAAAAACATAGAGGTATTTTGCTCTCTTCAAGCTCCAAAAAAGCTCCAAAAGGCAACATTTCAAGACTTTCTTTATCAATCTTTATGCCCTCATATTGGGAAACAAAATTCCACCATTGTTGCGTATTCGTTTTTATGGAAGTATAAAAATTTTTAATCATATAGTAGGTTAAAGCAAGCAAAAGCACTTCCAAGACAGAATAATCTTTTTTTGGCTCAAGCTTTGAGGTTAGAGTTTTATATCCATATAGTTGATACTCATATTCACGAACCACTAAAACTTTAATCAAGCTATCAATATAACCTTGCAGACATTCTATACTTTCTTTAAAATATTTTTTCTCCTGCTCTAAAAAATATTTTTTATTGTTTTCTTGCCTAAAGAAACGCTCTATAAAATTGAAATTGAGTATTTTGTCTCTATTTTTCTCTTCAAAATCATAATATTGCTCTATTAGATCCTTATCTTCACTTAAAAGATTAGAATGGAGTGTATCAAGCTCTTTTTTGGCTGTTTTATAATCATCATATTCCTTTTGAGGAACAAAGACAAAAGGACTTAGAGAGACGACATAAGGCTTGGTAATTTCATCTTTTATAGTAATTTTATATTTACTATAATCAATGGTTGCATTATAATCTTTTTTTGGATTGCTTGATAAGCTACCACTTTTTACTTCCTTTTTATTTTCATCTCCATAGCTTATAGTATTACCTAACTCCTCTAGCAATTTGCAACTTAATCCCGCATTGTGCTTATAGGGTGCTTGACTGATAATAAGATAATTATATCCTTGATTTGATGGGTTTTTTGCGCCATTATCTTCTTGCTCATTTTTCATAAGTTGCACGAGTTTGCTAGAATTAAAATAGGGACTTTCTATGAAGACAATCCTGTTATTATTAGAAGTCATTTGTGCGCTAAGATGATTTGCAATGTCTTTTTTACTACAAATTTGCAGTTTTTCGTTCTTATAAACACAATTTAAATTTATATCCTGCACATCTGCCAAGCTCTCTTGTTCTAATTCCACAAGTAAAGCTAAATCTTGCTTCATATAAGCCTTGCTCTCATCAATATCGCATTTAAATCCTGATAATTCTATCAGAATCCTATCATCTATGGTTAGAGTATAATGCAAAATATGATTTTCAAAAAGAAAGATAATAGGAGCAATATCTTGCACAAAAAGCTTAATAATTGAATTTGAAATAGCAAAAGAATATTTAGAATCTGCCCATTCTAAAATATTTACTAAAGTCTTACCCCCCTCAAAAAGCGTATCAATAGTCAAAAAAGCCAAATTACTTTTAGAAAAAATCTTTTTAATATCAAAGATGTTAATAATACTAAAGAAAAAATTTACAATTTCTTTATAGGCTTGTGCATTACCCTCTTCATATATATTTTTAATATCTTGTATTAGGTTATCAAAAACAAGCTGCAAACTCTCTTCACATTTTTCTTGACCACCAAAAAACTCTATCTCTTCGAAATCTGGTAATTTTTCAATGATGGGTTTTTGCAAATTATTTTCAATACAAGCTTTTAATGTCTCAAAACTATTCTTTTGCTTTAAAAACTTATGAATAGCTTCTGAAAGATTATCAATATCTTTACCATCGTTTAATTGCTTTACAAAATTAAATAAAATGCTTGATGTATCACTTTGCTTGTTATAAATTTTAATATTTCCACAATCCCTTTCTTTATCGTTTTTAACCACATTTTTTTGATTAATACTATTGTAGTCATAGACTTCTATGGTTACATTTTTATCCCTTAAACTAAAGAAATGTTGTATAAGCCAATCTTCAAGAGATAACATTTCTTTTGTTCTTATCCAACATTTGGAATCCATTTCCTTAAAATTAGAGCAATGCAGAGTAATTTTTCTAGCATTTTCTGTGCAAGTAGTAATTTCTCTTAATAAATCATTCCTACTATGTAAAAACAAGATTCTTTTAACTTTATTCTCCCTCCTCATATACTCCTCCAATGACTATCTTTAGCTCTGTAATGTTTTCTTTCTCTAAGTAATCATCTAATCCTAATGCAAATGCAAAGTTTAGTTTGTTTGCTTTATAAGGAGAGAGGAATACTCTTGTATGAGTAATGCTTAGAAATTGGTCTTTAGAATCAGTAGATTCTTTGTATTCTTTTATATCTTTAGAATAATCTAAAAGTGGTTTATATCTTCCTATACCATAGTCTTTATATTCATAGTTTTTATAATACTCTTTAAAGAGTTTAGGGAGATGTTGTGGGATACTCATTTGCAATCCTTGCAATACTTTTTAACAATGCGTTCGACCTGTGTATTATAATCTGAGCCATAGCCTGTGCCATAATAAAACATTCTAATAC
>NZ_NXLP01000089.1:0-4298 GCF_003364125.1 Helicobacter sp. MIT 14-3879 | reverse complement strand
GTATAGACAATGATATTCCTTATATACAAGGGATTCTCAAGGTTTCACATCAGTTTTGTGTTGCAACAAAACTGCAAAATAATGATAAAATTATATTGCAAATAGAGACACAGGCAGTGAGTGTCGTAGTGCAACAAGATACCCGATTAAAGGGTATGGTTGCGATTCTGTGTAGCAAAGAGCTAAGAAATTCTAAAAAATATTTTGATTATAAAAAGGCATGACGCAAAAGGATTGAGTGATGACAATAAAAATCGAAGGGCAAGAATTTGAAGCATTTGAGGGTGAAACAATCCTCGAAGTTGCTAGACGCAATAATATTCAGATTCCAACGATTTGTTACTTAAGTGGTTGCAGCCCGACTTTGGCTTGCAAAATGTGCATGGTTGAGGTTGGTGGCAAACGTGTGTATAGTTGCAATGCTAAGATTAAAGAGGGCATGAATGTTATTGTTCATAGCGAAGAAATACAAAAAGATAGAAAAGAAATTATGACTACTTATTGTGTGAATCACCCCTTAGAATGCGGTGTGTGCGATAAGAGCGGAGAGTGTGAGCTTCAAGATTTTACACTTTACACTCAAGTGGATACGCAGCAGTTTGGATTGCAAGAATCAGACAAGAAACCGTATAGCTTTGCGCAAAGTTTTTATGATCCAGCACTGTGTATTATGTGTGAGAGATGTGTTACAACTTGCAAAGATAATATTGGTGAGACGAATTTAAAAGCGGGTAAGGCAACTCTTTTTACCCCCGATAATTATAAGGATACTATGGGTAAAGATCCCTATTCTGTGTGGGCAAAAAGGCAGAAAGGTTTGATTGAATTTGTTGGTAAATATGAATGTAAAGATTGTGGGGAATGTATCTCTGTGTGTCCTGTAGGGGCAATGACCTATAAAGATTTCACCTATACGAGTAATGCGTGGGAATTAAAAAAGGTGTATTCTACTTGCGGATTCTGTTCTAGTGGTTGCGGGCTTATTTATAATGTTAAACACCTAGATTCAAAGGGTGATTTACAAAAAGTCTATCGCGTGCAAAATGACTATCTCTATAATCCCATTTGTGGCGTGGGGCGATTTGCTTTTGATGCTGTGTCCATTGGTACACGCAATCTCACTTCTGTATTGCAGGCATTCAAAAGAGCAGATTCCATATTTTTAGGTAGTGATGTGAGTAATGAGGAAGCACTTATTGCCCATCTTATTGCAAAAAAACTTGGTGTTCCTCTTATTAATCGCGAGGCAAGACTTTATCAGATTTTTCAATCACACTTCATTCAGGCAAGCCGTTTTTATCAAGATTCCCTTTCAGAATCGACAAACGATGATGCCCACTCTCAAGCAGGAGTAAGGGCTACAATGTTTGCGACTTTTAGCGATATAGCAACAAGCTCAACGTTGATTGCACTTCATGCCTACTTTAAATATGATGCGCCTTTACTGCGTTATAAGATTAATAATAATCTTAAAATGCTAAAAAATACACAACTTTTAAGTATCGGATTATTCCAGGATTCATTGTTACAAAGTTTGGGCAAGAATGTGATTCAGATGAATGCTAAGCCCAAATATGTAAGTGTTGCTGGGATTTTGGGCTTAGTTTTTGCTAATGACTTGATTGATGATTTTGAATTGTGTTTTCCCTTTGCATTGCAATCTTTTTTGAAAAGTACAGAATCTCAACAAGATTCTCACACCAGCATGGAATCTGATACGACACAAGATACTCCAACCGACACACAATCTATTCAAGATTCTACAGAGCGTTCTGAAGACTTAACACAGCATTCAGCCGATAATCTTAGCCCTTATAATATTCTTCCTCTTTTAGAGGCTTTGCATATAGAAAGTCTAGATTCCTTAAAGCTTGCCAAAAAGGGCGGGGTGCTAATCATCTCTCGTCATACTATTGAAGAATTTATCGCTAGTGATTTACAATATGCTTACGGATATGGGATTGCTTTGCATCATAATGACAAAACAAATCCGCCAAGTATCGCGCAAGCCGTGAGTGCTACCATCGCAGAGGATATTATTAAGCCTGTTGCCAATGTCTTGATGGATACACAAACCAAGATTCAAATCTTTGCACATTTGCTTGCCTTTCTCTCGCAAAAATTGGAATTAAAAATTCTTTATATTCCTAAGGGCGCAAATATTATGGGAATTGCCAATCTTTGTGAGCTTTCTAATGAGGAGTCTCTAGAATCTCAATGCAGTATTGGGATTCGGAGCAAGGGGGATTTTGTGCTTGATTCTAACCTAGACACCATTAAGCCACATTTTCCTCTCCCTACGCTGGCACAAAGTGAGGGCAGCATCACAAATATGGAGGGGCGTGTCTTGCCACTTCATCCAAGTATCCCCTATTTGGATTCTAATCTTGCATCTGCTTTTGACCTAAGCGATATTGCAAGGGAATTAATGGTATTTCATAATAGTGAATTGGAAGATGCTGAATACATGGGAGATTTTACTAAATTTTTGGCAAAATATAGCAGAGGGAATTTTATGTATCAAGAGCTTGGATACCAAGATTTGCAAGCGCACTTTGAGAGAGATGGCAGAGACAATCGCGGCTATAGTTTATTGCTTCGGACTGCGGGAGATAGTCAAATATTATATGAAGGAAACAAGAAACACGCAATAGATTTAAAATTCTCGCTAAGATTAGATTCTATACAACAAGCAGAATTTCATCTTGCTAACCATAATGCAGATAATCAGAATTCAGAACATGCTTGCTCACTGCAAAGCAAACAAAATGATCTCATGCCATTAGGTTTTCATGCAGTGAAACTAGAAACGCAAAATCATTTTAATCTTACCACACTTGCAAGTAAGAATCTTCAATCAAAAAGCGGAATCTATACAAGCGAAAAAATGCTTGCAGCATTAAACCTAAAAAATGGAGATGGGGTTGTTGTTCGTAATCAGCTTGGTGAGATTCATGCACACATTTATTGCGATTATGATTTAGAAGATTCTATCTTGCTTATTTCACCCATGATTGAGGGGGTGGATATTCTCTTTGATACGGGATTTTATACTAATGTGTGTGTAGAAGGTACAAATCAAAGAGAACTTCAAGATGTACAATCGCAATTTCATATAGGGTAAGGAAAGCAATATGGGCTTAACTGCGGAAATTTTTATAACTTTTGTGAAAAATTAGAATTGCGATATGAGTTTAATCCTAAAGATTAGATTCAAGTAATCTTTGTGTAAGCAAAATATATGATAAGTGAAAGGATATTTTATGGGTGCGTTTATTACTGAGACCATCATTAAAGTACTCGTGGTGGTGTTAGTCTTCTCTTTCTTGGGTGGATTTGCGACTTACTTAGAGAGAAAAGTTTTGGGTTTTTTTCAACGTCGCTTGGGTCCTAGCTATGTAGGACCTTTTGGACTCTTGCAATTTGGTGCAGATGCCATTAAGCTTTTTACCAAAGAAGATATTTTGCCATCTGGAGCAAATAAAATTATTTTTGGTTTAGCTCCTGTTGTCGCCCTTGTGAGTGCAATGACTTCTATGGTTGCTATTCCTTTTTTCCCAAATTTCGAGATATTTGGCTATAAAGTAACTCCCATTATTTCAGATATTAATGTGGGCTTACTCTTTTTTGTCTCTGTTGGTGCTGTGGGAATTTATGCGCCACTTTTAGCTGGGCTTAGTAGTGGAAGTAAATATAGCCTCATTGGTGCAGCTAGGGCATGTATTCAAGTGTTAAGCTTTGAAGTAGTAAGCGCTCTTTCTATCCTTCCGCCCATTATGCTCGTGGGTTCTTTATCGCTTGTTGCAATGAATGATTATCAAAATGAGAGCGTGTTGAATTGGTTGATTTTTAAGCAACCTTTGGCTTTTATTATTTTTTTAATTGCAAGTTATGCTGAACTCAATAGGACACCTTTTGATTTACTTGAACATGAGGCAGAAATTGTGGCGGGATATTGTACAGAGTATAGCGGCTTAAAATGGGGCATGTTCTTTATCGCAGAATATGCCCACATGTTTGCTTTCAGTTTTGTAATTAGCCTTATTTTCTTGGGAGGATTTAATCCGATTGGCTTTATCCCGGGGGGTATTGCTATTATTCTTAAAGTATGTTTTTTTATCTTTCTATTTATGTGGGTAAGAGGGACATTACCACATATTCGTCCAGACCAATTAATGAATATGTGTTGGAAAGTGCTTATGCCCATTGCTTTAGTTAATGTGCTTGTTACAGGCATAGTATTATTATAGGAGAAGAAATTATGCAAACAAATACTCAAATATCAAACAATCTTGCTC
>NZ_NXLP01000088.1:0-4355 GCF_003364125.1 Helicobacter sp. MIT 14-3879 | reverse complement strand
ATACATCTAGCAATTAGACTACATTATCAAAGTATTCATGCAGTAAAGAATCTATGTTTGATAAAGAATCTCTATCTTATAAAAGTTACACTGATTAAGGGAACTTTATCACTCTATTTCTCTATGCTAAGAATATAAGAACAACCAATCATAACAAAATGAGAAAAAAGATATTGCTTTTCCTTGCTTTGTCTATTCATGATGTCTCATGAATGCAAGATTTAATATTTGGCATTGTGATATGACAAAGAGATTCTGTTTATGGCATTGAATCTCACTGAAATTGTTATCACAACCTCAAGCAATCTCTTTGCAAAGTTCTCATCAATTACAATCTCAAGAATACAAGCATGTCAAGGTAGTTATAAGCAGTCTATCAACTCTTAGCTTATTGTCTGGATTTTATAGAATCTTTTTGTGCTTGCTTCAAGAATACAAGCATGTTAAGAGTTTCTAGGCTTCAAGGTTTGAGGCTTCAAGAATTGATTATAGGTTTGCACTTAGGTGAAACACCTTTCTTAGTCTTTCAAGCTTGCTTACTCTATTAAAACACTACTCTAGCTCCTAGATTCAATCCCACACCAAAATTCTTTTCAAACACAGTGTTCTGAAGGCTAATGCTACCATTAAGATAGAATCTACCTAAGGCATATTCACCTCCTCCAGCAATGAATAACAAGGATTGCAAAGCATCTTTTGCATAATGAAAGCTTAGGGCATTTTGTACTCCTATACTTCCTGCATCACTGCCAGCATTTGTTATCCCTGCTTGTGTTGTTGCATGCCCTGTATTATCCAGATTATTCTGTAAGACTACGACATCTTGTTTGAATTGTCCTAAGAGGAATACATAGCTTTGATTAGCCCAATATTTTCTGCCCTCTAATCCTGCAATAACGCCCAATGCCTGTCTTGCATTATTATGAGTGTTCATCAAGAAATTACTTGTAACGGCACTATCATGATTAATGTTACTAGAGTGCAAGAAATAATAGCTAACGCCTGCAAAAGGCTTGATAATATAGCCTTTTGTAAGGTTAAAGGCATAGCCATAGCTAACGCTTGATTCCAAACTAGCAATATCATAGCCATACTTTTGACTAAACAGATCCAGTAATTCCATATTTGGCACACCTGAGTTAAGCTCTTCATTGACAAAGCCAAAGGCAGAATTAATCGTTATGTCAATCTCATGATTAGCGATAAATGTCCTAGAATATAATCCTGCAAAGATATTGTTTGAAGTGTTAGAAATAAAGCCATTATTATTGCCTTTAAAGATTCCATAGCCATAGCCCATATAACCACCAATTGCAGTATGAATCTTGTTGATGAAATAATCATAGCCCGCATTCAAGCCATAGAGTTGAGCACTGCCAGAAGTAGAGAAATTAAGATTGCCTAAAACATTAACCCAAGCATTATTGGGATATTGCTCTCTCTGATTAAAATGCGTAACTAAATCTTCAAGATTCTCAAACCACACACGCTCCATTGCAATTGCCATAGAATCTGAATTCATACTGTGTTCGCGTAAGGTGCGTGTATGGACATTATCAGATGACTCTGATTGCGCAAGAGTTTGAGCATGATTAGGGGTGGGGTTTTCTCCTTGTGAGGTCTTATTCTCAGCTTGCTCAAAACCTCTTGTTTGATTTCTCATTATGGCTGCATGAGAAAGTGGTGTGTATGCTGCTTGAGTTACAAACGCCTGTAATGAATGAGGAGTGCTAAAGAGAGTAATGCCAGAGTCATTGGGAGATTCTGAGAAAGGGGAATTTGCTGTGTAGAGATGAGTGGGATAAGAAGGCATCAAAGATGAGACTTCATAAGAATGTGCCTGTTCAGAATCATAGGCATTGGCATTGATAGGATTGCTATGGGTATTAGTTTCCTTGCTCTTGTTTGTGTCATGCACAGAATCTTGAGAGATTAAGAAAGCTGTATCCAAAGACTTTTGTTCTTCTTCAAATGCTAACTTTCTTGCTTGATTGGCTTCTTTGATTTTATTGGCAATGATTAAGGCTTGCTCTAAATTTTTCTGGTAGGTTTTAAAAGCTAAGATTTCTTCTTGATTGGATATAGGAATACCTACTCCATGGATAGCAGAAACCTTTGTGAGTCGATTCACTCTTGAACTCTCCATTGCTAAAGAGAGGGTATTGAGTGTGGAGCTTTTAGAGCGCAAATCTGAAACATGCTCAAAGGTGCTATCAAGTGTTCTCCCTATTTCAAGAAAATAATCAAGATTCCTTGAAGCTGCTAGGGTTTGGTCAAGATTAATCAAGAACAATAAGGAAGAATCCTGATTATAAAAAAGGTCTTTTAGAATCTCATAGCTATTAGCACTCTCTCTTTTAATGGCATTAATCCAAGAATTATTGCCTCCTGCTTCCATATATAAGGCGCAATCAAAGCTACTTGATTGTGCAGTGCATAGAGGGGTTTCAGCCTTGCCTTCACTAAAGTTGCCTAAGTCTTTTCTCATCACACGAAAGCCAATCATGCTATCTGTTACCACTCTCTCTACTTGCAAATATTTGCCATCAATGCTGCTGCCCTTATAGGTAACTGCAAAGCTGCTCTTCATTCTCTCTTGCGCATAGTTATAGCCTCTTTCTGCTTCACTAACATTCTTATTGCTGCCAAAGCCACAATAAGAATCAGGCTGGGTGCTATCGCAAGCTGCTTGCTTATCAGACTGACTAGGCTTTTGGATAAGATTGCCTAGATTGTCATAGCTACCTACAGGGTTTTCTATGCGATTACCTGTGGCAGAATCTACATTTGCCTTATCCATATCCCATGGATTATTGGCGTGATTTGTTGTGAAAAAGGTTTCTTGTTGGGTTGTGCCATCAGCATGTGTTATCACACAATTTGAATGGGTGCATTCTTGCGTATTATTCTCTGTGGAGATATTATAGACTTGTGTGTTATTATGGGTTGTAGCATTAAAGGTCGTGGTGTAATCACCTTGTGTGTAAGTATAGTTGATAGCACCATTGGTTACATTGATGAGCTTATAAGTAGAGGAATCAGAGCTTGCCGAAGTATTAGCTGTGGCAAGCTTAAGGTTGGTCAAGCTTTTGGAATCTGCAATATCTGCTTGGAATGCACCGGGTGTTCCCATAGAGATGTCAAAGGTTGTATTGCCTGCAATATTGAGTTGCCCATTCATCACTTCAGTTTGGTTTGCATCTTTGGGGTGAGCTTGGATTCTGAAAATCAGCTTACCAAAGTTGGTAAAATCACCTGTCATATTGATGTTTGCGGCTGCACCTATGTCAATGGTGTGATAGTTATCAAGATTGCCTTTGAGTGTCAAAACAGGTTTGTTTCCGGTTACAAATCCTGAATCTAAGAGGATTGTGCCATAGTTTCTTAAAGTGCCTTTTTTCAATCCTGTTTGTTCAATCAGCACATTACCTCCATTGATGACTTGTGTCGTGTTATTGGTGATATGCTCATTTGTCATAATATCAGGTAAGAGAAGATAATGTCTGTCATCATTTGTGCTGATATAAGTCCCGCTTGCATTGTGATAATCAGATTTTTGGATAGCAGTGCCATTGGCTTGAGAGTTAGCTTCACTCTCTGTAATAAGCTTTTGCATTTCCTCTTTACTCATGCCTTGCAGTGTAGCAGAATCTACCTCTACATTCAGATACTTGCTGAAGTCTTGATTCACCTCTTCATTGCCATGTAGGGTAATGTTAAGAATTCCACCATGCTTACTGCCATTTTTTAAATGCAAGAGTGTGTTGATATTGAGGGCATTTGCTTCAATAATAGTATCAGGCGCAATAATGGTTTGTCCCTTTTTATTGGTAATGGTATTAAAGATGGCATTTTTCAGATAGAGTCTTGCCTCTGTGGTATTGAGTGTATTGACATTGACAAAATCAATGTTACTCATATTTGCATAGGAAGTAGCCCTCGCCTCAATGAGATTATAATTCAAAATATCCCCACCTTGTCTAAACCATAATGCTGCATTATCTACAGTGTGGCTTGTGCCAATCTCTAGTGAGAGATAGTTAATGAAGCTTTTGCCAATGTGAGATTCTATGGCACTATAGCCGCTCCCAGCAGTGGGATGCACAGAACTCACAAAGTTAGCATTTGCTTTCCATACTGTGAAGTTATTGATATGGAAATTACTTGCTAACAGAGTTCCTGAACGAATAAAGAAATCATCAATAAAAGTCGTTCCTGTTACTTTGCTAGCATCAAGCGTAGAGTTACTGCCTACAGTGGTGAGTGCTATTGCTTCAACTTTACCTGCATAGAAGTCTTTGCCTGAAATCTCTAGGGTATTGAGAGGTCTGATGCCTAGACCTCCCGTGCAGCCA